>NZ_JACCSO010000635.1 GCF_013812955.1 Nannocystis sp.
GGGTAGCGGTCCTCGCAGCTGCGCTCGCGGATCGCGTCGAAGCAGCGGGCCGCCGCGCCGCTGTCGTATTCGACCCGGCCCGCCGCGATGGCGCTGCGCAGGTACTCGAAGCGCGGGTCACGGTCGATCACCAGCGCGTCGATGCAGTCGTCCTGGCGCTCGAAGATGTGACACGCCTGCTGCCACTCGCAGACCGCCTCCTCGAGCGCCTGCGGATACTCATCGACGCTCGTCGTGCCGCAGGCGGCGAGCAGACCGCTCGCCACCAGCGCTGCCATCGAGATCCAGGACCGATCGTTCATCGGTCCACGCTACGCAGTGCGCCCCCGCCCGTCAATGCGACGCCGGTCGACGGCACGCACCCGGCGGACGGGAACCGATCAGCAGTTCGGGCACTCGCACTGGATGCCCACCGGCTCGTCGTGGCAAACCGTGTGCGGCGGCGAGGCGTCGCAGATCTGCTGGCCACAATCGCAGTCGATGTCGCCGGGCGTGCAGTCCAGCGGCCGCGGCTCGCAGACATGGTACGCGCCTTTTTGACCCTTCAGCACGCACACCAGATCCGGCGCCGCGCAGTAGCCGCAGTCCGGCACCCAGTCGCACGCCTCCGCCGGCAGGCACGAGCCCGACCAGCAGTCACCCATCACCCCGGGCACATCACCCGGCGCGCAGTCGGGCGGCAAGCTCTTGCAGGTCACACCGAGCGGGTTGCAGGTCAGCGTGGCGAAGGTGCACACCCCAAAGCGACACTCGAGCTCCGCCTGCTCGAGGTTGTACCCCGCGCAGGTCGTCAACAAACACTCGGGGATGTCACACGGCGGCGCCGGTTCGCCCGGCCCGAGCACCTCGCAATAACAACAACCATCCGCGAGCTGGCAGTCCTTCGCCGACTCGCACGGCATGCCCATCATCCCGCCGGTGTCGGTCGACGCGCCGCTCGAGCCCTCCGTGCCGCTCGTGCCCGCGGTGCCCTCCGTACCGCTCGTGCCGCCCGTGGTCTCGATCGTCGTGCCCGGGCTCGTCGTGCCCCCGGTGGTCGGCTCGCCGCCGGTGGTCACCGTCGTGCCGGTCGTGCCCGTCGTGCCCGTCGTGCCGGTCGTGCCCGTCGTGCCCGTCGTGCCCGTGCCCGTCATCGTCGCCGTGGCGGTGGTCGTGTCCTCGGTGTTGCCCCCGCCGGAGCCATTGCAGGCCCCCAGCAGCGCCAGCGTCCCCAGCAAACTCAAGCCTTGAAACCAATTGTGTAAATGCATGCGCGAGGTCTACCAGACAGCCCCCGGGCACGCTCGTCCGCTCACCCGCGCGCACATCGCGCCTCACCGCGCCTCACCGCGCATGACGCTTGCCACGGCCCGGCCCGGCGAGGACAATCCCAGGGCATGGACAAGACCTACGCCAGCGCCGACGCGGCCGTCGCCGACATGAGCGACGGCATCACCCTGATGAGCGGCGGCTTCGGCCTGTGCGGCAACCCGGAGCACCTGATCCAGGCCGTGCTGCGCAAGCAGGTCCGCGACCTCGACATCATCTCCAACAACTGCGGCATCGACGGCGCCGGGCTCGGCCTGCTGCTCGCCAACGGCCAGGTGCGCAGCATGACCTCGTCCTACGTCGGCGAGAACAAGACCTTCGAGAGGCTGTACCTCTCGGGCCAGCTGAAGGTCACCCTGGTCCCGCAGGGCACCCTCGCCGAGCGCATCCGGGCCGGCGGCGCCGGCATCGGCGGCTTCTACACCCCGACCGGCTACGGCACCCCGGTCGCCGAGGGCAAGGAGGTCCGGCAGATCGACGGTCGCTGGTACATCCTCGAGCAGCCGCTGCGCGCCGACTTCGCGATCGTCAAGGCCTGGCGCGGCGACACCCACGGCAACCTCGTCTATCGCCGCACCGCCAACAACTTCAACCAGGCGATGGCCACCGCCGCGAAGATCACGATCGCCGAGGTCGAGGAGCTCGTGCCCGCCGGCCAGCTCGACCCCGACCACATCCATACCCCGGGGATCTTCGTCCAGCGCATCATCCTCGGCGAGCGCTACAGCAAGCCGATCGAGTTTCGCACCACCCGCGCGGCCTCCTGAGCGTGCCAAACATCGACACCGAGGGCCTCGCCCTGCGCGCCGGACACAAACCCGGCCTGCGCATCAGCGCCGACACCATCAGCGCCCAGGACATCGCCGCGCGCTACCAGAGCTTCGGCTGCTCCGTCGCCCTCGCCCACGCCCGCGTCGGCCGCGACCGACGGCCCCGCGTCCTCATCTACGTCGCGCCCACCGCCCAGGCCGCGATCGGCCTGCGCGCCGCGGAGCACCACCTGCTCGAGCCGCACATCTCCGACCGTGACCGCGCCTTCTTCACCCGCGAGCTCGGCCTTCGCCTCGGCTTCCCGACCTGCTGCGTCGACGCCTTCGCCGCCCGCATCCTGCGCGGCAGCGGCCACCTGCACGCCGGCGACCGCGACCGCCACGACGACGACTTCGTCGCCGCCAGCGACGGCTGGGTCGCCCGCCCCGACTGGCGCCTCAACAGCCTGCTGATGCGCCACCGCGCCCGCCTGATCAGCTTCACCCCCTGCCGCCTCGACTGCCCCGCCGCCCTCGCCCAGGCCGCCATCATCCTCGGCCTCGTGCACGAGCACGCGAGCGCCACCGCTCCTGTGCTAGAGGACATGTTGAAGCGGCCCCTGGCGATCGGCCCGACCGGCGCGCGCGCCTGGCTGCGTCGCGGCGCCGACCACCAGGCTGGCGCCGGTCCCATCACGGGCACCATCGCCGGTGCCGAGGCCCCTCGCGAGCTCCCCGACGGCGCGCCCGACCCCGACGACGTCGCCCACGCCCGCAGCTGGTCCAGCGCCGAGATCGACGCCTCGGGCCACCTGCTCGGCTGCGGCCTGCCCGCGCCCCGCCTCCTCGACTTCGCCGCCCTGCGTTAACCTCCACGAAGGCCCATGACCATGCCCCTCTCCCGTGAGCAGATCGTCCAGCGTGTCGCCAGGGAGCTGCGCGACGGCTACTACGTCAACCTCGGCATCGGCATGCCGACGCTCGTCGCCAACTACATCCCGCCCGGCGTCGACGTGGTGCTGCAGAGCGAGAACGGCATGCTCGGCCTCGGGCCGTTCCCGACCGAGGACGAGGTCGACCCCGACCTCATCAACGCCGGCAAGCAGACCGTCACCTACGTGCCCGGCGCCTCGTTCTTCGGCAGCCACGACAGCTTCGCGATGATCCGCGGCGGGCACATCGACCTCTGCATCCTCGGCGCGATGGAGGTCAGCGAGTACGGCGACCTCGCCAACTGGATGATCCCCGGCAAGAAGGTCAAGGGCATGGGCGGCGCCATGGATCTGGTCGCCGGAGCTCGCCGCGTCATCGTCTGCATGGAGCACAACAACAAGGACGGCGAGCCCAAGCTGGTCCGCCAGTGCAGCCTGCCGCTGACCGGCAAGGGCGTCGTGCACGAGATCGCCACCGACCTCGGCTACTTCCGCGTCACCCCGCAGGGCCTGCTGCTGGCCGAGATCGCCGCAGGCACCGATGTGGAAGAGGTCCGCGCCCGCACCGGTTGCCCGCTGCAGGTCGCCGACCCCTTGCCCATCATCGGCTGATGATCAGTTGATCAACTGAGCGGCCGGGCGACCTCGGCCTCGATGACGATGTCACCGCGGGTGCTGCCGACGATCGCCAGCAGCTCCTCGCGTTCGCCCGCGGGCACGTTGAACTTGTCGAGGGTCAGGTTGAAGTCCTCGATGAAGGCCAGCCACTCATCGGCGCTGATCTTGAGGTGCGCGTGCGAGTCACGCATGCTGCGGCCGCTGTAGCGCTGCGGGCCGCCCGTCGCCCAGCAGACCATCTCCGTCACCAGATACTTGAAGCCCTGCGGCGTCACGCGATGATGGGCCGCATCGACCAGCGGATTGGCGTTGAGGCGCGCATCGCCCATGATGCGATCGATGAAGTCGTCGACCACGACAGCGATCGCGTAAACGCCGCCGAGCCGCTCGTAGAGGGATGAATCCGATGCCTGGGTCATCTTGCCCGAGGGCATCACGTTTCACCGCGCCCGCGCAACCACTCGTTGCGCGTCCACTTCCGACCATGCACCGACGTGGTCGCCGACGTGGCCGCCGACGTGGCCGAGCGGACGGGTGCCCCTCGATGGGGGCTCCTCACTCGCCGAGCATGGCCGCCCATGTGGCTGCCGACATGGCCGAGCGGACTGTGCCCCGCGATGTGGGCTCCTCACTCGCCGAGGGCAGCGCTCATCTCGGCGACGATCGCATCGGCCGCGGCGACCGGATCCTCGGCGCCGAGGATCGGCCGACCGACCACGAGATATCCGGCCCCGGCGAGGATCGCAGCATGGGGCGTCATCACCCGCTTCTGGTCGCCGAGCTCGCCCCCGGCCGGGCGGATCCCCGGGACCACGCAAGCGAGGTCGCCGGCGATCGTACGTACGCTCGCCAGCTCCTGCCCGCTGCACACCAGACCGGCGCAGCCTGCGGCGCGGGCCACCGCGGCGCGGATCGCCACCAGCTCGGCCGGCCCCCGCGTATGGCCCGCCTCGGCGCAGGCGGCCTCGTCCTGCGAGGTCAGCACGGTCACCGCGAGCACCCCGAGCGTATCCCCGGCCTCCTCGACGCAGGCCCGCAGGTGCGCGACACCCGAGCCCGCGTGCACGGTGATGAAGCGGACCCCCAGCGTCCGCGCGCTGCGGATCGCCCCGCGCATGGTGTTGGGGATGTCGTGCAGCTTGAGGTCGAGGAACACCTCGAGCCCGGGCAGCGCCGTGCGCAGGCGACGGACCACATCGGGGCCCTCGGCCACGAACAGCTCCAGGCCGACCTTGATCATGCCGACATGGCCGACCAGACGGCTCGCCGCCGCGAGCGCCGCTTCGCCGTCCGCCACATCCAGCGCGACGATCAGCCGCCGCCGCGCCGCCTCGAGGGTCTCCTGGGCCGTCTTCATGCTCGCGCGGGCATAGCAAGCGCGGGCCCGCTCGGGCAAGCTCGGGCGCGTGACCTCTCGCGATCCTCAGCAAGACCTCTTCACGCGGCTCGAGACCGCCGTCCAGGACGGCTGCTTCCCCGGCTGCGTCGCCCTGGTCTGGCGCGATGGCGCACACCTCTATCACGAGGCCCACGGCCAGTTTGCCACCCACGAGGCCTCGACGGAGCGGTTTCGCGGGGTCGACCGCGAGGCGATCTACGATCTCGCGTCCTTGACCAAGGTGCTGGCGACCACGACGCTCGCCGCGATCGCGGTGTCCGAGGGCCTTGTCGCGCTCGACTCCCCGGTCCCGGAGCCCTGGTCGCGCGCCTGCCCGGGCGCGACCCTCGGCCAGCTGCTCGCCCACAGCGCCGGCCTCGAGGCCCACCGCGAATACTTCGCCGTGCTCGGCCGCCGCGGCCCCGCCGAGCGCGTCCTGGAGCTGGTCTGTGACACGCCGCCCGCCGCTCCGGCGGGCACCCGCACGCTCTACAGCGACCTCGGCTTCATGATCCTCGGCGCCTGGCTCGAGCGCCTGTTCGACGCCCCGCTCGACCGCTGCTTCGCCGACCGGATCGCCTGGCCGCTCGGCCTCGACGCCGGCCTCGTGCCGCGCCTCGGCTTTCATCGCCTGCAGGGCGCGCGCGGACCCTCCTCCGCGCAGCAGGGCCTCGTCGTGCCCACCGAGGTCTACGACCCGAGCCTGCACCCGGACGGCGAGCCGAGCTGGTTCGCCTGTCGCCGCCCAGCCACCGCTGCACATTATGAGGTCCACGACGACAACGCCTTCGTGATGAGCGGCGTCGCCGGGCACGCCGGACTGTTCGGCGACGCCGGCGCGGTCCTCGAGGTCGCGCGCGCCTGGCTGCTCGGCGAGATACCTGGCCTTGAGGACAGGTGGCGCCGCGTCTTCCTGGAACACCGCTCGCCGGTGCCAGGCTCGACTCGTCGGCTCGGCTGGGACAGCCCGAACCTGGACGGCAGCGGTTCGGCCGGCGCCGCGCTCTCGCCCGCCGCCGCCGGCCACCTCGGTTACACCGGCACCAGCGTATGGATCGACCCACAGCCGCAGGACGGCCGGGGCCCGCTGATCGTCGTGCTGCTCAGCAATCGTGTGCATCCGACCCGCAACAACGCCGCGATCGGGCAATTGCGGCCGGAATTTCATCGCCTCGCCGCCCTGCTGTGACTGACCCGCGCATGCGCATCATCGTGCCGGTCGCGGCCCGGACTATCGTCGTTCGCCGACCCGGCGACCGCCATCTCCGGCGCCCCGTCGTCAATTGAACTCGCGCGCATGACATATTTTGGCGCCACAAGTACGCCCACGAGTACGCCCACAGACACGCGGTTCACTCTGGACAGTCAGGCCCGCGCGCGCGCATCGTGATGTCATGATTTGTCATGTCCTCCGGTGCGGCTTCCCGGCCGTGGCCCTGCTCCTCGCCTGCGGCACGGACGGCGAGCACGACACCAACAACGCCACGAGCCTGCCCGGCATCACCTCGGCCGCCAGCACCCCGGGCCCGACGACCGGGACCAGCGACGCGGGCCCCGGGTCCAGCGGCGCGGGCCCCGGTTCCAGCGGCGCCGCGACCACGGACGTGAGCGGCAGCACCGGCCCTGGCGGCACCAGCGGCCCCGGCGACCCCTCCGACACCCTCCCGGTCACGGACAGCGGGCCCGCGACCGACGACACCGGGGTCGGCACCACCAACTTCGACCCGCCGCCGGCCGGCGACTACGCGGCGACCTACATCCCTGGCGAACAGAACCGCATCAGCGTGCGCAAGGCCAACCTCGCGGACGACTGGTGCGCGACGATCACCTTCGTCGCGCCGCAGGAGATGGGCCCGCTCGAGTACGACATCACCCTGCCCGCGACCTGGCGGGTCCAGTCGGCCCTGATCCACCAGGGCGCCGCCGACTGCCTGAGCTTCGTGGGCTTCCCCGGGGAGCCGATCATGGCGATCTCGGGCAACGGCACGGCGAGCTGGGCGGGCGCGTGCCCGACCGCGCTCGACGTCGACCTCACCGTCGCCTTCCCGCCGGAGCAGCCCTGGGCCCCGCCCGAGGTGCTGCTCCAGTCGAAGGCCGTCGCGGTCTCGGGTTGTTAGGGCTCAGGCTGCCAGCGCCTCGGCGGGTGAGAAGGTCGGCACCACGCTGAGGTCGGCCATCGCCCGCTGCAGCAGGTCCTCGCGCTCGACCGGGTGCTGTGCCAGCCACTCGAGCGAGTTGGCGCGGCCCTGGCCGATGCGCTGCTCGCCGAGCGAGAACCAGCTCCCGGCCTTGACGACGACGCCACGCTCGAGCGCCCAGTCGAGGATCTCGGCGTTGCGGTTGATGCCGGTGCCGAACGCGATCTCGAACTGCGCCTCGGTGAAGGGCGGGGCGCACTTGTTCTTGACGACCTTGACCCGCGCCCGCGTGGCGACCGCCTCCTCGCCGTCCTTGACCGTGGCGATCCTGCGGATGTCGAGGCGCACGCTGGCGAAGTACTTGAGGGCGTTGCCGCCGGTGGTGGTCTCCGGCGAGCCGAAGGTCACCCCGATCTTTTGCCGCAACTGATTGATGAACACCACGGTCGTGCCGGTCCCGTGGCAGACGCCCGCTATCTTGCGCATCGCCTGGCTCATCAGCCGCGCCTGCAGGCCGAGGTGCTGGTCGCCCATGTCGCCCTCGAGCTCCGCGCGCGGGATCAGGGCCGCCACCGAATCGATGACGATCAGGCCGACCCCGCCGGTGCGGGCCAGCGTGTCGGCGATGTCGAGCGCCTGCTCGCCGCAGTCCGGCTGCGAGATCAGGATGTCCTCGAGCTTGACCCCCAGCCGCGCCGCGTACTTCACGTCGAGCGCGTGCTCGGCGTCGATGAAGGCGCACACCAGGCCCTTCTTCTGCGCCTCCGCCAGGGTGTGCAGGGTCAGCGTCGTCTTGCCGGACGACTCCGGCCCGTAGATCTCGATGATGCGCCCGCGCGGCAGGCCGCCGATGCCGAGCGCCTTGTCGAGGTTCAGCGAGCCGGTCGAGATGGTCTCGTAGCTCGGTCGGTCGCCGGGGTCGCCGCCCAGCGCCATGATCGCGCCCTTGCCGAAGCGCTGCACGATCGCGTCGATCGCCTTGCCGATGATCGTGCGCGTCTCGCCGGCGCCGTGGTGGTCAGAAATTTTCGGGGTGTTTCGAATCGCAGCCATGGCACCGGCACTGCGCGCCGCGTGCCCTGGCCCCACTCACGTGGTTTCAACCACTTGGCCGGGCCGGACGGGCCCGAGTGGCCCACCTGTGGGCCACCCGTCCCGCCCGCAGGCCACCCTCAGCAGAACTGCGCGCACTCGTCGAAGCACGACCCGCACGTGCATTCGAACTGCGCGTTGAAGAGGTCGAAGTCCGACTGATCCAGCAGCAGCGGGATGCACGTGTCGTCGACGCACGCCTGGGTCTGGCACTTGTCGTAGCAGTCCTCGAATTTACCGCACTCGGGGTCGGCATCGCACGCCGCGTTCTCGGCCTTGCACGCGCCCGTCATCGCGGCCGTGTCGCAGGCGATGCACGCCCCCTGCCCGGTGCATGTGCCGCTGTCGCAGTCGTCGCCCGCCACGCAGGTCTTGCCGCAGCCGCCGCAGTTGGCGGTGTCGAACTGCACGTCGACGCACTCGTTGTTGCACACCGCCTCGCCCTGGGAGCAGCCCTGGAAGGCGTGGAACTCGGTCGAGCTGGTGATGATCTGCAGGAAGCCGATCGGCTGAACCGTCACGCCGGTGAGCTCGCCCTTGGTGGTGAGGTCCTTGAACAGGTCGGTGCGCTGGCGCTGGACCGACACCGTCAGGTTGGAGATGTCCCCGCCGTCGATTGCCGCCTTGAGCGCCTCGCGGGGCACGTCGAAGCCGCCGCTCGCGTCGTCGGCCTTGCAGGTGATGGTGCCGAACTTGAAGTCGGCGCTCTGCACGGTCGCGGTGATCGTGACCTGGCCCTTGCCGGGGGTCCACTTCACCGGCAGCGGGCCGGCGCCGAACACCTCGGCGAAGCCGATGGTGCTCAGCTTCGGGCTGGTCTGCATGAAGTCGGTGCCCGTGAACTCCTTCTCGAACTTCTCGTAGCCGGCGCCGCTGGCCCCGGTCGCCTGGATCTTGGCGACGCCGCCGGGCGCGAAGGGCGAGGCGTTGGCCTCGCTCATGAACGAGTAGGGCGGGAACAGGGTGATCGGGAGCGGCGTGCCGATGAAGGTCAGCGCCCCGGCGTCGAAGGTCTCGAGCTTCTTGCACCCGGGGGTGTTCGGGGCCGGGAAGTAACACACCTCGCCCTGCGCGCACTGGGCGTCGCAGACCGCCTGGCAGGTCGGCTGACAGCCGGCATCGAAGCCGCAGAACTGGTCGAACTCACAGCTGTCGTTGCAGTCCGGGATCAGCGCGATCTGACAGCCCGCGACGCTCTCGGTGCAGGCCGCACCACCACCACCGCCACCGTCGACATCCGGGATGAAGCTGGCGCTGACGAAGGGCGTCGTGTTGCCGGCGACCGCCGGGTGGCTCTCACCGAGCAGGATGGTGCCGAGCGCGTGCGGCTCGTCCATCGGCTCGCCCGTCGGGTCCTCGGTCGGATCGCCGCCGGTCGTCGGCGTGGTGTCGCTGGTCTCGCCGCTCGTCGGCGAGCTGTCACCGGTGTCGCCGACCGTCATGGTCATCGTCACGGGGTTCGTCATGGTGACGACAGCGTCGGTGTCACCGTCGTCGCTCTCCTTACATCCGACCAGAGAAAGAGCGCCGAAACAAACCGCGAGGAGAGCAACGGAGGAAACTACGGGCTGTGTGTATTTCATGAAGCGCGGAGGGTACGGGCCAGCGGCCGGATTCTTCATTTCCTCGGCCGCCCACAGACGTGAGATTCTTCATACACGAGCCCGCTTTGGCACCAGCAGCCGCCGATCTTCCGGCCAAGCGGAAGCGGAGGCCCATCGGACTCATTGCGCCGGAGCAGCCGCGGGAGCGCCGGTTTGACCGCCCGCAAAGCGCTTGACCATATGCAAATAGACGAGATCCAGATCCTCTTTGGGCGCCTCCATCCCATTCTCCGAGATCATACGTAGAATCAGATTCTTGACCTCCTCGGCGCTCTCAGGCGGCTTGGCCTCGACGTCGGCGAGGTCGTGACACTGCGAACACAGGGTCTCGAAGGTCTTCGCGGCCGCGGCCTCGTCGAAGGCCGGCATGGCCCCCGAGTCGCCGGCCACCGCCGCGCCCGCGACCGCGGCGCTCTGCGCCTCCTTGACCTCGGCGACCGCGGCCTGCTTCTCGCTCGCTTCTTTGCGGCGCTCCTTCACGGAGCGCTGCAGGTCGCCGCTGATGGCGATCAGGTACGAGGTGGCGACGTACAGCTCGAGGTCGGTCATCGGCGCCGAAAAACTGGGCTTGATCGCCATGCGCTCGACGGTCTTCCACCAGCCGGCGGGCGTCCGCGGCGAGACGAGGATCGTCTTGAGGTCGTGGCAGACCACGCACTTGCTCGCTAGCACGTCACGGCCGGCCCGCAGCGCCTCGACCGTCGCCAGCTCGGCGATCGGCGCGTCCTCGGGCAGCTCGGCCTGCGGCAGCAAGCGGGCGACCCGGTCGCGGTTCTCCACGCTGTATACCCCGCCGCCGACCGCCGAGCGCGCCAGGCTGAACTCCCGCAGCGCGAACGGCACCGACAGCGCCGACAGCAGCACCGTGCACGCCAGCAAGATCACCTCGAGCACCGGCGTCCACTCCTCCATGTGGCGAAAGAAGCGGGAGAACGAGATCTTGAGCAGCAGCGCCACGCCGAGCAAAAACCCGAGCAGCAGGTGCACCACCGTGCGCGGCGGCAGCTCGACCTGGTAGTGCCACAGCCGCGGCACCATCTCCGACATCATCACCACATACAGGCCCAGGTACACCCAGCCGAGCACCTGATGCAGCCGCACCAACGCCGGCGGCGCAGTGCTGGTCCGCGTCGCCTTGTCGACCGGGTAGCCCCACAGGTGAAACATCAGGAACACCGAAACGAAGGCGGTGACCAAAAACAGGAGGCCGAGGGTGACGCTGAGGGCGAGGTCCACGCCGCAACAACTTAGCAAAGACCCGCGCCCTTGACGTGGCCGCGCCCCCGGGCGTAGACAATTTTTGTGCGGATCTGCGTGCTCCACTCGGCACAGTCCATGACGGACACCGACTACTCCTGCGACCCGTCGCCGTGGCTACCGGACCACGCCTGCGAGTACCATCTCATCCACAAGTCGACCGCCGTCCGTGAGGTCCGCGACCTCGTCAAGCGCGGTCGCTTCGACGTCTTCATCAACCTGTGCGACGGCGCCTGGGACGAAGACCGCGCGGGCATCGAGGTCGTCCAGGCCCTCGAGCGCCTCGGGGCCGCGTTCACGGGCGCAAACAGTGGCTTCTTCGAGCCCTCGCGCGAGGCCATGAAGCTGGTGTGCCATCAGTTCGGAGTCGCCACCCCGAACTTCATGTTCGCGCCCGACCTGGCCACCGCCGCGCTCGCCGCCGACGCGCTGCGGTTCCCGCTCATCGTCAAGCATCCCAATAGTTACGGGAGCATCGGCATGACCCGCGACGCCCGCGTCGGCGATCGCGAGCAGCTGGTCGTCCAGGCTTCGCGGCTGCTCGAGGAGTTCGGCGGCGTGTTGATCGAGGAATTCATCGCCGGCCGCGAGTTCACGGTGCTGGTCGCCGAGAACCACGAGGACCCGCGCCAGCCGGTCGCCTTCGTGCCCGCCGAGTTTCGCTTTCCGCCCGGCGAGACCTTCAAGCACTACGACCTCAAGTGGGTCGACTACGCGCAGATGACCTGGGAGCCGGTGCGAGACCCCGTGCTCGCCGCGCGCCTGCAGGACATGTCGCGCAAGCAATTCCTCGGCCTCGGCGGCTGCGGTTACGGTCGCTGCGACATCCGCATGGACCCTGACGGCAACCTCTACATGCTCGAGATCAACCCCAACTGCGGGATCTTCTACCCGGCGAGCGACCCTGGCAGCGCGGACGTCATCCTCGCCCACGACCCTGCCGGTCACCGCGGCTTCCTCGACATCATCCTCGCCGCCGCGCTCGCGCGCCAGCACGCCCGCACGCGCCGCTGGGCCCTGCGCTACGTCCAGGGCGAGGGCTACGGCCTCTACGCCACCCAGGACATCGCCGTCGGCGAGCCGATCGAGCTGCACGAGGAGCAGCCGGTGCACCTCGTCAGCCGCGGCCACGTCGAGCGCAACTGGGACGCCGATCGTCGCCGTCGCTTCGGCGAATACGCCTACCCGATCAGCGACGAGGTCTGGGCGATGTGGAGCGACAACCCCGACGAGTGGAAGCCGATCAATCACAGCTGCGACCCCAACGCATGGTTCGACGGCCTGAACCTCGCCGCCCGGCGCCCGATCGCCCGCGGCGCGCAGATCACCCTCGATTACGCGACCTTCTTCGCCGACGGCCTCGAGCCCTTCGCGTGCCGCTGCGCCGCCGCCGATTGCCGCGGCGTGATCCGCGGCGACGACTATTTGCTGCCCTTCCTCGGCGAGCGCTACGGCGGTCACGTCTCCGACTACGTGCGCCGCAAACGGCTCGCGCACAGCCGCTGAGGCTCAGCCCGCAGCGGCGCGCCGCAGGCGATCCATGATCGCCGCGCCGACCCCGGTCTCGGGCACCGCCTCGACGATGATGCGCTCGACGGCCTCGTCGTCGAGCGCGCGCAGGGTCGCAAACAGGGCCTGCGCGAAGCCCTCGAGCGTCTCCGGCAAGCGGCGCACGATCGCCGGGCTGACGACCACCCGGCGGCAGATCAGGGCCACGCGCTCACCGGCTGCGAGGGCGCGCGCCGCCGCGGCCTCACCCTCGCCCTCCGCCACCAGCTCGACCTGGGCCCGCGGCGCATAGTGACGGTGGCGCAGACCGGGTGAGCGGGCGAGCACCGCGCCCTCCGCGGCCTCGACACAATCCACCGGTCCGAGCAACGCGACCAGCTGCTCGTGCGTCACGCCGCCGCGGCGCAGCAGCAGCGGACGGGCGTGACAGAGGTCGAGCACGCTGGACTCGAGCCCGAGCGAGGTCGGTCCACCGTCGAGGATCAGCGCGATGCGGCCGTCGAGGTCGGCGCTCACGTGGCTTGCGAGGGTCGGGCTCGGCCGTCCGGAGCGATTGGCCGAGGGCGCGGCGAGCGGGCACTGGCAGGCGTGCAGCAGCGCCAGCGCCACCGGATGCGCTGGCACCCTGATGGCCACCGTATCCTGGCCCGCGGTGGTCGCGTCCGGCACGATCGCCGCCCGCGGCAGCACCAGCGTCAGCGCGCCGGGCCACAGCGCCTCCGCCGCGCGCTCGGCCAACGGCGGGAACTCGCGGACCAGGCGGCGCGCAGCCGCAACATCGGCGACGTGCACGATCAACGGATTGTCCACGGGACGCTCCTTGGCGACGAAGATCTGCCGCACCGCGATCGGGTCCAGGGCGTCCGCGCCGAGCCCATAGACCGTCTCGGTCGGAAACGCCACGAGCCCACCGGCGCGCAGCAGCTCGGCCGCATGACTGATCGCCGCCGGATCGTCACCGGGCAGCACGGCCGTGATCGAGGGTCGCGGTGCAGACATCGCACGCACAACTACCACGACCCGGACGTCCCGACCGCCGGCGGCACCACCGCACCACCGGCCTCACCCGAACTTCACGAGCTCATTGAGCGCATCCTTCATCGAAGCCGCATCAGCGAAGCGATGGTGCGCCTGCTTTCCACAAGCCTTGACGAAGAACGCATCGAGCGCCCTGGCCTTCGCCGCCGGCACCGAGTCCGAGAGGTAGCTGCTGACAGGCAGCGGCTCGCGCTCACGATGGGCGACGAGCAGCTGGCGCGGGTGCTGATCGAACAGGTCTTCGAAGGGGTGGCGGCCGCCGGTGACGAGCTCGAAGAAGGTCATGCCGAGCGCGTACAGGTCGGCGCGATGGTCGATGTAGTTGCCGGGGATCGTCTGCTCCGGGGCGATGTAGCGGGGGTCGCCCATCACGTGGCCGGTGCTGTGCGAGGAGAGGTCGCTGAGGTCACGGGCGACGCCGAAGTCGAGGACCTTGACGATGCGCAGCAGCGGGTCGTGCGAGTCGCGGGTGACGAAGATGTTCGAGGGCTTGATGTCGCAGTGCACGATGCGCCGCAGGTGCACGTAGCGCAGCGCGTCCAGCACCTGGGCGAAGATCTCGCAGATCACCGGGATCGACATCGAGGTGCCGCTGTCGACGAACCAGCCGACGTCCTTGCCGCGCAGGTACTCCATCGCGAACCACAGCAGGTCGAACTCCTCGGTGGTCCCGACCTGGCTGACGTGCACGAGGTTGGTGTGCATGAAGCCCGCGCACATCCGGGCCTCGCGGCGAAAGTGGCGATGCGCCCACTCGGGCACGTCGTTCTTCATCACCTTCAGCGCCACGTAGCGGTTCATCAGGCGGTCGAAGGCCTTGTAGACCTTGCTCATCCCGCCCTCGCCGAGGCGCTGCACGATCTCGAATTGCGAGCCGCACGACACGACGGTGCCGGGCGGCAGCTCCAGGCCCTCATAGCCCGCGTACTGCGACTGCGACGTCGGTGTGATGCCCGACATCAGCGTGGAGGAGCTCTTGCCTGCGCTTGGATCCTGGTTCGACACGTGGGCGGGGGGCCAGAGGGGGGGAAAGGGAAACTACACCACCTGTTCCCATCCGTCAGCTTCCCGGCGTCGGACCAGGGGTCGCCGGACGTGCGAAAGGGGCGAAGACGGCCGAAACACCTCCGACCACGGCCCTCCACCCCCGACCACCGCGCACCCATGGGCCGCCAGCGGCTTCCCACGGGCTTTTGCGCGCTACCGCGCCAGCCTGCGCGCCGGTGTCAGACCCCGAGCTCGAGGCCCACGGCGACCCCCTGGACGGTCGCGGCGATGCGGATCGCGTCGTGCACGTGCTCCGCCGTCATGCCACCGTCCCGGACGGTCCTTTCGTGCGCCAAAATGCAGCGCTCGCAGCCGTTGATGGCGCTGACCGCCAGGCACATCAGCTCGAAGTCCAGCTTGTTGGTCGCCGGCTTGGCGATCCGGGTCATGCGCAGGCGGGCCGGCAGGCTCTGGTACTCCGCGGCCAGCATGTGCTTGCTGCGGTAATAAACATTGTTCATTGCCATCAGCGCGGCGGCTGCCCGGGCGTCGTCGATGACCCCCGCGCCGACGCTCTCGCGGGCCTGGTCCAGGAGGACCTGGGCCAGGCGGGGATTGCGGGACGCGAGGCCGCAGGCCACCGCGACGCCCCAGCGCTGCTCGGGGGTGAGGCTGGACTCCTGCAGGACGTTTTGCAGGTTGACCTTCAGGTCCCGGGCCTGCTCGGGCAGGGACTCACGCAGAGGATCGAGGTGGCTGTGGCTGGTCATGGCGCGCTCCTTGGTGGGGATCTCTCGCTCGCGGATCCACCCGTCGGTTTAGGGGTGCAGGGTGTCTTGACCCTTCTCCCAGTTGCAGGGGCACAGCTCGTCGGTCTGCAGGGCGTCGAGGGTGCGCAGCACCTCGCCGACGTTGCGGCCGACCGAGAGGTCGTTGACGCTGACCCAGCGGATGATGCCGTCCGGGTCGACGATGAAGGTCGCCCGCAGCGCGACGCCGTCGGTCCTGTGCAGCACGCCGAGCTCGGAGGCCAGCTCGCGCTTGATGTCCGCGACCATCGGGATCTTCAGGTCGCGCAGGTCGTCGTGCGTGTTGCGCCACGCGAGGTGCACGAAGTGGCTGTCGGTGCTCACGCCGATGACCTGCGCGTCGCGGTCGGCGAAGTCACCGGCACGCTTGCCGAACTCCGCGATCTCGGTCGGGCAGATGAACGTGAAGTCCATCGGCCAGAAGAACACGACCAGCCACTTGCCCTGGTACGAGCGCTCGGTGATCTCCGTGAACTCCTTGCCCTTTTCGCGGCTCACGACGGCCTGAAGCTTAAAACTGGGGAACTTGTCGCCTACGGTCAGCATGGTGTTTCCTGAATCTCGGGGGGTTGAACGGGGTCCTCGGGGCGCCTGATGGCACGGCCCCGAACCTGGATGACGCCCATCGCAAAGCAGGGGGGATACCAAACTCGCCCCCCCAGCATTTTCAACAACTTGCCCGAAATCGCGCCGTTCGCCACCACCGATATTTCGCGCTACACCGATATTTAGCTGTTCTACCACTGGCATTTCGGTGAAGACCGGCCCACGATGCTATCCATGACCCCCGCCGACCCACCCGGCAGCGCCACCCATCAGGCCGCTCATTTGGGCTCCGACCTGCGTTCCCGGGTCGAGCAGAGCCCCGAGCAGAGCCTCGACGACCTGCTGCGTCGCGGCCTCGACTGGGTCGCCCGGCTCGCCCCCTACGACCTCGCCACGATCTTCACCCTGCAGGACCAGGCCCTGGTGGTGCGGGCCGCGCGGGGCAAAATGGCGGGCAAGGTCCGCGAGCACAGCCTCGCGCTCGCCGACTTCCCGACCCTGCGCGAGGCGCTCGAGACCCGGCGGGCCCGGGCCTTCACGGAGGACGACCACCGCCACGGCGACGGCGACCCCTTCGACGGCGTGCTCGACCTGCCGCCCGGGCACGCCTGCATGGTCGTGCCGCTGCACGCCGCGGGCCGCTCGCTCGGCATCATGACCCTCGACCGCAGCGAGTGCGAGGCCTACCCGCAATCGGTGGTCGAGCAGGTCGAGACCTACGGGCAGATCCTCGGCCTCGCGCTCGAGAACGCCGAGCAGCGGCTGCTGCTCGCCCGCCTGCGCCAGCAGGAGCAGCAGCACGCGCGCGAGCTCGACGCCGAGGCCGAGGTCCACGGCGTGCTCGAGCGCTCGCTCAGCCCGGTGGTGCGGGCCCTGTCGGCGCGCGCGCGCCAGGTCGCGGTCACCGACACCCCGGTGCTGATCCTCGGCGAGACCGGCACCGGCAAGGAGCGCCTCGCCCGCGCGATCCACCGCTGGAGCGGCCGCGCCGACCGTCCCTTCGTCGCCCTCAACTGCGCGGCGATCCCCGCCAACCTGATCGAGAGCGAGCTGTTCGGGCACACCCGCGGCGCCTTCACCGGCGCCAATCGCGACCGCGCCGGCCGGTTCCAGATGGCCCACGGCGGCACCCTGCTGCTCGACGAGATCGGCGAGCTGTCGATCGACGTCCAGGCCAAGCTGCTGCGCGTGCTGCAGGAGGGCGCCTTCGAGCCGGTCGGCAGCGACAGGACCGTCGAGGTCGACGTCCGCATCCTCGCCGCCACCCACGTCGACCTCGAGCACGCGATCGCCGAGCGTCGCTTCCGCGAGGACCTCTATTATCGCCTCCACGTGTTCCCGCTGCGCCTGCCGCCGCTGCGCGAGCGCCCCCAGGACCTGCCGCTGCTGTGCGCCGCGATGCTCGCCGAGCAGGCCCCGCGGGTCGGTCGCGCCGGCATGCGCGTCACCGAGGCCGGCATCGCCAGGCTGCGCCAGCACGCCTGGCCCGGCAACCTGCGCGAGCTGGCCAACGCGCTCGAGCGCGCCACGATCGTCACCCCCGGCCACGAGCTCGGGCCCGACGCCTTCGAGTTCGCGGGGCCGCGGACCGGCCCTCAAGGACAGCCCACACCGCCCGCGCCGCCGCCGGACAGCGAGCGCGTGCTGACCCTCGAGCAGGCCCAGGCCGAGCACATCCAGCGGGTCTTGCAGCGCACCCACGGGCGCATCTACGGCCCCGGAGGCGCGGCCGAGCTGCTCGGCCTCAAGCCCTCGACCTTGCAGAGCAAGATGAAGAAGCTCGGCGTGGTCAGGGCCTGAAATCACTGCCGGGCCACCGCCGGCGAGCCGCGAGCGCCGAGCGAGCGCCGAGTCAGCGACGAGTCAGCGACGAGTCAGAGAGCGGGCCCGCGGGCGTGCTACCCTGGCCGACCATGGCCAAGACCTCCGCATTCGCCCTCCTCGCGGCCCTGTGCGCCTGCGGTGCTCCTGCCAGTGATGGACCGCTGCCGGCCCCGCGCGAGACCTGCAGCGAGCGCCCGCCCGCGACCCGCCGCGAAGAACTCAGCGAGGACCTGCACGGCACCCCGATCGCCGATCCGTACCGCTGGCTGGAGAACGCCGCCGACCCCGACGTCCAGGGCTGGATGCGCGTGCAAGACGACTTCGCCCGGGCCCGCCTCGCCGCGCTCCCGGGCGGTGAGGCCCTGCGCGAGCGCCTCGCCGAGCTGCTCTACGTCGACGCGATCTCGGCCCCGCTGCGTCGCGGCACCCGGACGTTTTACACCCGCCGCCATCGCGACCGCGAGAAGGCCGTCTATTACGTGCGCGAGGGCGAGGGCCCGGAGCAGGTCCTGCTCGACCCCAACACCCTGTCGCCCGACGGCAGCGTCTCGGTGCACGGCATCTTCCCGAGCCGCGACGGTCGACTGCTCGCCTACAAGCTGAGCGTCAACAACGCCGACGCCTCGACCCTGCACCTGCGCGACCTCGACAGCGGCCGCGAGCTCGGCGACCTGATCGACAACGCCCGCTACGCCAGCCCCTCGTGGACCCCGGACGGCCGCGGCTTCTACTACGTGTGGCTGCCCGCCGACAGGGCGATCCCCCCGTCCGAGCTGCCGGGCCGCGCCGAGGTCCGCTTCCACCGCGTCGGCGACCCCGGGTCCGCCGACCAGGTGATCGCCGCGGCCACCGGCGACGCCTCGCGCTTCGTCGGCGTGCACCTGTCCCGCGACGGCCGCTACCTGTTCATCACCCATCAGCACGGCTGGAACAGCAGCGACCTGTACTTCAAGGACATGAACGAAGGAACAGGTCTGAAAGACCATGTCCTCACGGACAGCTCACCGCCCGGCTTTCGCGCGCTCGTCACCGGTCAGCCGGCGATCTACGACATCGTCGCCTGGCGCGGCGCCTTCTACCTGCACACCAACGAGGGCGCGCCGCGCTACCGCGTGTTCAAGGTCGACCCCGCGAGGCCGCAGCGCGAGGCCTGGCGCGAGATCGTCGCCCAGTCGGAGGCCACGCTCGAGGGCCTGCAGGTGGTCGGTGACCGCCTGGTGCTCAGCTATTTGCGCGACGCCCACAACGAGCTGGCGATCCACGACCTCGACGGCGCGCCGGCCGGGCGCATCACCCTGCCCGGCCTCGGCAGCACCAGCGGCCTGGTCGGCGAGCCCGACGATCCGCTCGCCTACTTCCACTACACCTCCTTCACCCAGCCCGACCAGATCTTCGAGACCGACGTGCGCAGCGGCGCCGCCAAGCTGTGGCGCGCGATCGAGGTCCCCGTCGACACCAGCCGCTTCGCCGTCGAGCAGGTCCGCTATCCCTCCAGGGATGGCACCCAGGTCTCGATGTTCATCGTCCATCGCAAGGACCTCGTGCTCGACGGCCGGCGCCCGACCCTGCTCTACGGCTACGGCGGCTTCAACGTCAGCCTCACCCCCGGCTTCTCGGCCCGCGCCGTCGCCTGGGTCGAACAGGGCGGCGTTTATGC
>NZ_JACCSO010000591.1 GCF_013812955.1 Nannocystis sp.
GCCGAGCGCCTGGCCCGGGTCCGGCCGACCAGCACCGGTCAGGTCGCGCGCATCCCCGGCATCACCCCGGCCGCGCTGATGTGCGTGTGGGCCCACGCCCGCGCGGCGCTGCGGCGGGCCGAGGGGCAGGCGAGCGAGGCGAGCGAGGGATAGGCGAGCGCGGTGCCGATGGGCGCGGGCCGGTGAGGGGCGAGCGAGGCGGGCGAGGCTGACAGGGGAGCGGGGGGTGAGGATGGATAGGCGAGCGCGGCGCATGCGACCTGACCTTGGGGACAGGTGATATGTCGGCGTGACCGGGCGTGCTCGCCTGCTATGCTCCCGCCCCATGGTTCAAGCACCGCTTCGTTGGCTGTGGCTCGCGCTGGTCGTGTGGCCGCTGAAGGCGCTGTGGATGGCCTCGGTGGTGCTGGTGCCCGTGCTCGGGGTGTGGGTCGCCTCGTCGATCGCGGCGTACCGCAACGGGCCGGTGTGGCTGGCCTGTCTGTGCGGGCTGCTGCTGTTCCCGGTGCTGCCGCTGCTGTGGGATCTGTTCGGGAGCTGGCGGCGGGGCCGCTCGAAGCGGTCGCGGCCGCGGATCCTGACGCTTCGGGATCGGCTGATCCTGCGCACCCTGGTGCTCAACCTCGCGGTGCTGGCCGGGCTGCTGGCCGGTTTTCCCCGGGACACATTCACCGCTCTGTCGACCCGCGGCGACTGGTTCCTCGACGGGCGCTCGGGGCCGCAGGTCGAGCAGGCGCGGGCGCTGCTGTTTCGCGCGGCCGACCGCATCGAGTGGTTGTTCGACGCGGTGCACGCCAATCCCTATGACGAGGTCGTGCGCGACGAGGGTGAGCCGTCGCTCCCTGAACCTGTCCCCGGGGCCAGTAAGGTCGAAGCGTCCAAGGTTCTGCCATCGACGGGTCCGACGCCGCCGCCCGGGCCACCGTCGGCGTC
This sequence comes from Nannocystis sp., assembly GCF_013812955.1. Lineage (GTDB taxonomy): Bacteria > Myxococcota_A > Polyangia > Nannocystales > Nannocystaceae > Nannocystis. The sequence goes on from NZ_JACCSO010000591.1 coordinate 934, forward strand.
GGTCGACGCGCCGGCCTGGCCGTTGCCGGCGCAGCTGCACCCGCTGGTCGTCGGCATGCCGGCGCAGGCCGAGGCGAGCATCGAGGCGGTCGGTCGTTACATCGCCGAGCACGAGCCGGATCAGCGCCTGCGGATCAAGGCCTTGCACGACTACGTCGCCGACCGGGTCGCTTACGACGCGGAGGCCTACGCGGACCGTCGTTATCCGCCGCAGGACGCCGAGACGGTGTTCAAGACGCGGCTGGCGGTCTGCGCCGGCTCTGCGCAGCTGCTGGCGGCGCTGGGCAAGGCTGCAGGCGAGGAGATCGTGGTGGTGCTCGGCGACGCCCGCGTCCAGGGCAGCGACGTCACCGGCGAGGGCCACGCGTGGAACGCCGCGCGGGTCGCCGACGACTGGTACCTGATCGACCCGACCTGGGACGCCGGCTCGGTCGAGGGGCGGACCTTCACGAAGCGCTACAGCAGCAGCTACCTGTTCGCGCCGCCGGCCGTGTTCACGATCAGTCACTTCCCGGAGGAGCCGCGCTGGCAGCTCCAGGCCCCGCCGGTGTCGCGTGGCGACTTCTTTCGCGCGCCGATGATGCGCGCCGAGTTCCACGCGCTCGGCCTGACCCTGCTCGGGCCCGACCGCTCGCAGGTCAGCGTCGACGAGGTGTTCGAGATCGCCGTCGACAACCCGAAGGGGCGCTTCCTGCTCGCCAAATACGTCGCGCCCGACGGCAGCACCGGGCGCTGCGCGGTCGACCACGGCCCGCGCGCGAGCGCCCGCTGCGAGCTGCCGGCCCCGGGCGCCTATCAGGTCGAGCTCTACGCGGCGCCCGAGCAGTACGGCAGCTACCCGCTGGTCGGGTCGTTCGCGGTCAACCGCGGCAGCTGACGCGAACGCGGTACGGACGTACCGCTGAAGTGGATACGAACGCGGTACGGACGTACCGCTGAAGTCGACGTTAGCCCTTGGGGTCGTGCTTCACGCGGGTGAAGCTCAGGTTGACGGCATCGAGGACGCCGGGGTCGCCGAGCTCGCTATCACCCAAACACACCATCCAGCTGCCCTCGACGCCGTCACCCAGGAAGTCGTTGAAGTCGAGGCCGGGTCCGAGGCCGTGGTTGGGCTTGTACTCGCACTGGGCGTCGTCCTTGCAGATGACCTGGGCGGTGCCGAGGCTCTTGCCCATGATCGCCGGATCGAAGGCGCCGCTGGTTTTGAAGGTCAGGGGGTGGCTCTTGGCGAGGTTCGAGCTGTCGCCGCAACAGCTGGTGCCGTCGTCGGGGAGGACCGGGCCGCCGGGGCGGTTGAACACGGTCAGGAGTTTGCCCATCGGGTTCATGACCCGCAGCGTGAGGTCGCCGACCCAGTTGTGGTCGAGGCCGACGCCGAGCGTGACGTCGCCGTAGAACTCGATGCCGTCGACGGGGTCGTTGCCGAGGTTGAACTCGTGGCAGAGCATGCTGCCGAGGGTGCCGTCGTAGGCGCCGTCGGGGACGGGGAGGTTGAGGGCGGCGGCCTCGACGAGCTCGATCTTGCTGTTGCCCGGGCACTTGTTGCGCTCGAGGTTGCCGGCGACGATCTGGTCGCACAGCGGCGCGAGGGCGTCGAGGATCGCCTTCTGATCGGGCTCCGCCACGCCGGCGGTGGTCATCGCCGTGATCAGGTCGGTGACGAGGCTGACGAAGTCGTCGAAGACGATCGGGTTCATGTCCGCGTCCTGCAGACCCTCGTGCGAGCTCGCCATGTCGCGGCAGACGTTCAGCGCGGACACGCCCTCGTCGATGCCGGCGGCCGGCGAGTCGACCTCGAGGCCGTACTTGACCGGACCGTCGATGCCGGCGACCTGGCGGGTGAGGCAGGTGTTCAGGCGGACGAAGTCGCTGGCGGCGAAGAAGCTGTTGATCGCGACATCGGCCGCGACCACGCCGATGAAGGAGTCGGCGGCATCGGGGGCGCCGATCAGCCCCTGGATCGCCGGCTTGCGGCCGACCCGTTGGTAGACGGTCAGGTCGCTGGTCGGGTCCTCTACGATGTCGGGCGCGAGGCCGCCGAGCACCCCGAGGATCTTGGTCTTGTCGTCGTCGAGCAGCGACGGGTGCGTGACCTGGTGGGCGTCGAGGGCGACCTGGAAGTCCTCGGCGAAGTCGAGGAAGTCCTGCTGGGAGATCTTGAGGCCGGCGTGGGCCTCCTTCATTGCGAGCCCGCTGTACTCGATGCCGGGGCAGTTGGCGGCCACACCCAGCTGCTCGCTGACGGTCTTCTGCAGGTTGCCCGCGTCGACGTCGGAGTTCAGGAAATAGCCGTTGATGCGCTGGTCGACGAGCACGGCGCCGAGGAAGCTGGCGACCAGGTCCTCGATGCCGCCCTGACCCGGTCCGCCGAGGCGCGTGCACAGAGCGTCGAGGGGCTCGCCGGTGCTCGAGTCGCCGGTGCTCGGCTCCGCGGTGGTGCCCGTGATGTCGGTGGTGCTCTCGCTGCTCTCGGTGGTGGTCGGCTCGCCCGTGCTGCCCGTGGTCGCGCCGGTCCCGGAGGTCGGCGCCATGCTCGTGCCCGAGGTCGCGGCGTCGGTGGCGGTGACCGTCTCGGTGGTGGCCGTGTCCGCGGGACAGGCCGGCAGCAGGCCGAGGCCGAGGGTCATGGCGAGGGGGCGGAGGATCTTCTTGTGCATGAGGAGGAGGGCTGAAAATGAGCGCGGCGCGAGAGGGCCTGACGCTCGCGATAACGAACCACGAGCACGGTCGATGCCGCGCATGATACCGCGCCTCGCCGATGATCGTCAGCGCGATCGCGGCCCATGGTTCGAGAATTCGCGGACGTCTTCAGCGAACCTGTCCTTTCATGCATGGTGGAAAGGTCATGTCGATCATCTGCGAATGGGTACTATGAATTGTGCGATTAGTCTCAATGGTGACGACGAGTAGGGCGGGGTTTGCGGGGGGAATCCCGGTAGCTTGGCGGGATGAACCTCTCTCGCGCCGTACTTACTCTGCTGGTAATCCCTGCCACCCTCGCGCCGCTCGGCTGTGCCGAGGACAACAACGCGACGGCGACCGACAGCGGGGCTTCGACCGGCGTGACTGCCACGGTGACCGACGGGACCTCGAGCACGACGGTCCAGCCGACGACCTCGGTCTCGGCCACCGGCACGACCGACGGCAGCGGTGGCAACAGCGACTCGGTGACGGGCTCGACCTCGGTGGCCACGGATCCGACCGCGGGTACGACGACGACCGGCAACGAGACGACGGCCGACATCACCGCGACGGACACCACCCAGGGCGTCGACTCGACGACCGGCGGGACGACGACCGGCGGGACGACCATCGAGGGCACGACCGCGGACGGCACGACCGGCGGCTCGAGCTCGACCGGCTTGCCGGTCGACTGTGAGCCCGGCGACACCATGGGCATGGGCGGTGACGTCGAGAAGAGCTACCTGTGGGTCGCCAACACCAACGAGGGCAGCGTCTCGAAGGTCGACACCCAGACGATGATCGAGCTCGCCCGCTACCGCACCGGCCCGCTCGGCGGCAGCGAGAGCCCGTCGCGCACGGCGGTCAGCTTCGACGGCAAGTACGTGATCGTCAACGGCCGCCAGTCGGGCCGCTCCACGGTGATCGCGGCCAACCTCGAGGACTGCGTCGACAAGAACGGCAACGGGATGATCGATACCTCGCTGAACAAGGCCGACCTGCGGGCGTGGGACGCCGACGAGTGCAAGATCTGGTCGATCGTGCATCCGGTCAAGCCCGGTGACATCGGCGCCGGCCCGCGCGGCGTCACCTGGACCCCCGGCATCTGGGACGTGAACACCTGCACCTTCAAGGACCCCAAGGTGTGGGTCGGCTACCTGCCGATCGGCAACGCCATCGCCCACATGGTCCGCCTCAACGGCCTCACCGGCGCGGTCGAGGAGACCGTGGCGATCAACAACTGGGTCGCGGGCTGGGCCAACTACGGCCCCTACGGCGCCGCGCTCGACAAGAGCTTCAACGTGTGGTTCACGGGTCTGCGCGGCGAGCTGTTCCGCATCAACACCGCGAACAACCCGGCGACCTTCGACCGCTGGGCCCAGGCCCAGTCGGTCCAGTCCTACGGCATGACCGTCGACCCCGACGGCGACCCGTGGATGGCCGGCTGCTCGGGCCCGGTGACGACCTTCGAGCCGCTGCTCAACAAGACCACCTCGATCGCCAACACCAACGCGTGTTACCGCGGCATCGCGGCCGACCACGACGGCAGCGTGTGGGTCGCCTCGAACGGCCCCTGCGGCGTCGCCCAGATCGATCACAAGACCAATACGCTGATCAAGTTCCACAACCTCGCGCAGTGCTCGACCCCGGTCGGCGTCAGCGTCGACACCGAGGGCTTCGTGTGGCTGGTCGACCAGGCCGGCTGGGCGTGGAAGATCGACCCGGCGAACCCGGGCGGCATGAAGAAGGTCGACATCCTCGGCGACCACTACACCTACTCGGACATGACGGGTGGCCAGCTCAAGAGCGTGATCTTGCCGCAGTGAAGTCGGCTTGATCCGCGCGGGGCCTGCTCCTTCGGGGGCGGGCCCTTTTGTTTGGCGGGTCGGGCCTCAGCGGAGGACGGCCGTGTCGCCCATCACGATCTGCGGGGTCAGCAGCGGCGGGACCGTGGTCTCTCCGAGTTGACGGCGCAGGTCGACCTCGATGGTGCGGCACATGGCCGCCAGCGCGAGGCCGTTGAAGTTGGTGGTGAACGGGTCCTGGATGATGTCGCCGATGCGGTCGAGGACCAGGAACACGAAGGCGACCGCGACCGAGGCGACGATCGTCACCGGGCCGAGCTGCTCGACCAGGGCGAAGGGCAGCAGGCTGCAGAAGGCCCGCACGAAGCGCTGGGCGAAGAAGCGGTAGGCGAGCGGGATCGGGGTCTTCTTGATGCGCTCGCAGCCGCCCTGAAGGTTGGTGAGCTCGCCGAGGGTCTCGTCGAGCGCCTTGAGCCGCTGCTCGCCGAGCCAGCCGCGGGTGGCGGCGGTGACGAGGTCACGGGACTGCTCCTGGAGGAGCGCGATCGGCGGGTTCTCGAGCGCGCCGGTGCGCTGCAGCTCGGCGTCGGTGAGCAGCTCGGCCTGGGCCGCGGCGATGTCGTCGCCGCGCAGAGACGCGCGCAGGGCGTTGACGTAGGCGATCTGGCGGTAGACCAGCTGGCGCTGCAGGGCCCGCAGCTCGGCGGTCTCGCCCGGCGCGGCGACCAGCAGGGTGGTCGCCTGGCGGCCGAAGCTGCGCGAGGCGTTGACGAGGCCGCCCCACAGCTTGCGGCCCTCCCAGTAGCGGTCGTAGGCGGCGTTGTTGCGGAACGCGAGGAAGATGCTGAGCGCGACGCCGACGATCGAGAACGGCAGCGGGGCGATCGCCAGGCTGAAGCCGAGGAAGCGGTGCGCGCCCGCGACCGCGGCGGCGATGCAGAACACCAGCGCGAGGACCGGGGCGTGCAGGCGCAGGACGGGGGCCCAGGGGATCTTGTCGCCGATGACCATGGAGCGCGGGCCGCACTATAACACCGGCGCCGCGCGCTGAGGCCCGCGTCATGCCGGGTCATGCCGGAGCAGGCCACATCATGCCGGATCATGCTCGCAAAAAGACGACGGCCGGCGCGCGGGGGAGGGCGTGCCGACCGTCGTGCTCGCGCGGTCGCGCGGGCTCACTGGATGTCGCTCAATCGTCGTCGCCGGTGGGCTCCTTGTCGAAGGTGCTGGTGATCAGCGCGCGGTTCTTCTTGAGCGAGCCGCAATCGCCGAACTTCATCGGCTTGTCCTTCTTAAGGAAGCAGGCGGGATAGCTGAACTCGTCGTGACGCTGGAAGTTGAGGCAGCTCGCGCCGTCGGGGGTCCACTCGGCCTCGATGGCCCAGTCGGTGGTCGGGGTCTCGACCGGCGGGGACAGGCGGTCCCAGAGGTCGATCGCCGTGCCCTCGTAGGTCCTGGCCGTGCCGTCGCCGCAGTAGTCGGCGCGGGCCATGCGGGTGCAGGCCTGGTGGTAGTCCTTGAGCGCGACCTGCTTGCAGCCCTTCTGCTTGCCGTTCTTGTCCTTGTCGCAGCGGGTGGCCGTGGTCCACGGGCGGTAGCCCCACAGCACACACTTGGCGAGCACGGCGTTTTTACAGGCGAAGGTGATCACGTTCGGATCGTCGATGCGGTCGCCGGTCTCGAGGTTCCAGTAGTTCGCCAGCGGGATGGCGGGGACCGCCGCGTTGTTCTCGTCGAAGCACAGCGGCTTCCACTCGCCGCCGGCCTTCGGGCGATGCACCACGTCATACAGGAACGCGTCGTCCTGCTCATCCGACGGGTAGATCGCGTCGATGCGCAGCTCGTAGTCCTCGACCAGCTCCTCGTTCTGCTCGTTGACCTGGCCGACCCGGATGTCCCAGGTCGAGCCGACAAAGTCGAGGCCGCTGGCGAGCACCTGCTCGCCGTTCTCGAGCACGTAGGCGGTCAATAACGTGCCCTGGAGGATGGGCCCCTGGAGGATCGGCCCCTGAAGGATGGGTCCATTGAGGACCAGGCCCTGAAGGATGGGGCCCTGAAGGATGGGACCTTGAAGGATGGGGCCTTGAAGGATGGGGCCTTGAAGGATGGGGCCATTCAGGATGATGCCCTGAAGGATGGGCCCCTGAAGGATGGGACCCTGGAGAATGGGTCCGTTGAGGACCGGGGTGTTGATCTCCAGCTTGCGCGCCGAGACCTCTGCCCCAAATCCTGCGTCCCCCACTTCCTCACATGCCCCACTGAAACCCAACACAGTAACAACTAGAGTGATGCGAACTGCTGCAGTCATATCCGGTGCCCCCCGCCTATTGTTATGATAGCGACAGTTCGAAGGCTTCGGATCACAAGAAAACGAAAAAATAATTGGCGGCTATTTGGCAGATGTCGGCAGCGGAGGCCATGTCGCACATACACGCAGTCCGAGCGTGCCGTGGCGGAAGCTCGCAGGAATCATCATCCTGTTGGCGATTCGGGCCCCGAATGCGTCGTAGAAGAACGCGCCCCCGCGGGCCACCATTGCCTCGTCGTCGTGCGGCGACACTGTCAGTTCGTACGCATTGCCGACAGTGTCATACAGCCCGAAGGGGCTCTCCGACTGTGGGTACGACCCCACCGGATCGGGCCCAAAAGCCGAAGATACGCGGCCGTAGGTGGTGCTGATGTTCGCGGACTTGGGATCGAGGCGGTTGCCGGTGGCAAAATCGCGGTCGTCAGCACCGCGCGCGGCTCGTTCCCATTCGTGCTCGTTGCAGAATCGGGCCCCGGGGACCCGCTTGGAGCTGTCCAGCCAGCGGATGACCTCCCTCGCCTCGCTCGGGGTGATGCCGGTGACTGGCAGACGCTCCCACTCGACGCTCGGCCGGTGCGAGCGGCCCACATATGTCAGGAGCTCGCCGGAGCGAGCGGTATAGATACGATCGCCTTGATGCAGCTCGAGCTGCCAGCCGCCCTCCGCCAGCTCGGTCAAGCGAACGCTGTCTTGCATGGTCCCGGTGGCGCTGGACGCCAGCAGGGCGCTGCGACGTTCGACCGGCAGGGCGGCGAGGAAGTCGAGGTAGTCCTTGTAGGTGAGCTCGAAGCGGCTGATCAGGTAGGGCCCGGTCTCGACCGGGTGCTGGGGCTCGGCGTTGAAGGATGCGCGGATGTCCTCGGGGTCGTCGCTGCCGTACAGGAGGCGGCCCCCGGGTACGTAGATGAAACCGTCGGGGATCGCGTCGCTGGGCGGCAGCGCAATTGTGACAGTCATCGATTCGCCGCGACCGAGCGCGACCGGATATCCTACCGACACCCTCCCGGGGAGCTCGAGGTGCAGGAGGTATGACCCGCGCTCGAGCGGGTGTGCGGCCAGCGGGGTGGTCCCGAGCTCCTGGATCGGATCGAGCCGTCGTCGGCCGCCGTCATCGATGTATCGCTGCAGCGTAATTCTTGCGCCGGGCGGATCACTCTCCACCTGCAATTGCGCGGGTGCGTTCCAGCGCTCGAGATAGGCGCCGGTTTGATCGTAGAGCTCGATGCGATCGAGGTGGTCTTGCACCGTGAGCTCGTCGCGACCGGCCATCTCGGCCGTCTCGGCCCGCTTCGAGAGCACGTCGAGCAGGCGCCCGCGTACGTCGCCGCGCTGAGCGTCCAGGCTCATCGCCACCTCGAGCTGTTGGGCGGCGCGAGCCAGGCCGCGCTCGAGCTCGAGGACGACGTTGGCGTGACGAGTCCACAGCTCCTCGCCCGGACCGCCGTTCCCGGCGTCGAAGGCCGCAAAAGCCCCGGCCCGGAGCTGGTCGGCCTCGGTCGCCAGCGCCTCGGCGGCGGTCTCCTCCGCGAGTGCGGTCGCGGCGTAGGCGTCGACGCGGGCCCGGAGGTTGACCTGTCCCTGGAGCCAGATACCACCATATGTCAGCAGGGCGACGACGGGTAAGGCGAGCGCGGCCGCGCGGCGCAGCAGGCGGGTTCGCGCGACGACATCGCGGCAGGCGGCGATGAACTCGCGCTCGCGCGGGCGCAGGGTCGCGGGCTCGAGGCCGAGCAGCTCCTGCAGCGGGGCGCCGGACCACACGCCCTCGCTGCCGCGACCGAGGCGCTCCCAGTCGGTGACGGCGAGCTCGAGGCGATGACGGACGGCCCGGCTCTCGCGCTCTTCCTCGAGCCAGGTCGAGAGGGTGGTCCATCCCTTGAGCAGGGCCTCGTGGGCGATCTCGAAGACGGCCTGGTCGCCGACCTCGCGGGCGACGACGAGGCGCGACTTCACCAGGGCCTTGAGGGCCGCCGCCTCGGAGGCGGACCCGGCGATCAGCTCGTCCTCGGTGCGGACGGCTCGGGTGTCCTCGACGGTGACCAGGCGCATCAGCACGCGGCGAGCGGCGAGCCGCTGCTCGGGGATCAGCTGGGCGAGGGCGGCGTCGCCGTGGCGCGCGAGGGCCCCGCTGACGCCGCCGATCTTGGCCAGCTCGGCGGCGGAGATCACGGGCGCGAGCGGGTCGCGGATCTCCCACAGCTCGGCGAGGGCGAACTGCAGCAGCGGCAAGCTGCCCTGCGAGCCGGCGCGGATCAGGTCCTGGATCAGCTCGTGGGATTCGAAGCCGATGCCCTTGACGCGGGCCGGGCCGACGATCGCTTCGCGGGCGCCCTCGGCGGAGAGCGGGCGGAGGATGTAGATCGCCTGCGCGAGCACGTCGCCGATGCCGGGGACCTGGGCGACGCGGGTCAGGAAGTCACCGCGCACCGTCGCCAGCACGCGCAGGCCGGGCAGGCCGGAGGCGACGCGGGCGAGCAGCGGGCCAACGATGGCGACATCCTCGGGCGAGGCGAGGGTGGCGAGCTCCTCGAATTGATCGATGACCAGCAGGCGTCCGCGGCGCTCACCGAGCTGCTTTCGCAGGGTGCGAATGAAGTCGTCGGAGCCGCCGTGCACGAGCTCGCTCATGTCCTCGATGGAGACGGAGAACAGGTCGGCGAGGGCGGCGATGACGGTCGGCAGCGGATAGCGGCCGGGGGTGATGTTGACGCTGCTCCACTGGCGGTTGGGATCGAGGTGGCCCTCGTCGACCAGCGGCGCGACGCCGGCCTTGCACAGCGAGGACTTGCCGACGCCGGAGTCGCCGGCGACGACGACGAGGGCGTCGGCGCGCAGGCGCTCGAGCACGGCCCGGATCTCGGTCGCGCGACCGAAGAAGAGCGCGCGGTGCTTCGACTCGAACGCTTGCAGGCCGCGGTAGGGGTTGCCGTCGGGGATCGTCAGCTCGCGGCCGAGATTGGACAGCGCCTCGAGCGCGGCCAGCAGATCCTCGCCCGAGGCGTAGCGCTCGAAGGGGTCGCGACGCAGGCAGCGATCGATCACCGCGGCGAGGCGGGCGTCGCAGCGGGGCTCTCGCGCGAGCAGCCCGCGCGGCTCCTGCTCCTGCATGAGGGTCGCGAGGTCGACGATCGTGTTGGCCTCGGTCGGCGGCCAGCCGGAGGCGAGGATGTAGAGCAGGACCCCGAGCGCATAGACGTCGGAGCGGCGCGTGGCCGCCTCGGCGCGCCACAGCTCGGGGGCCATGTAGTTCGGCGTGCCGAGCAGGGTGCCGACCTGGGTCAGCCCGGTCGATCGCTGGAGCCGTGTGCTCGAGGCGGAGAGCGTCGCCGACAACGAGGTGGTGAGGACCGCGGCGGACTTCATGCGCTGCGAGCTGGTCCACGCGCCGGCGAGCTCGGCGTCCTCGTCGACGACGGGCGGGTGAGGGCCGCTGCGGCGGGCCTGCTCGAGGGTGTGGCGGTGCACCGCCGAGGTGGCGGCGTCGAGCGCGTCGGCGAGCTCGGGCGGGTGCGACGACGGATCGGCGACGTTGGGGTCGATCAGCTTGGCGAGCCCGAAGTCCAGCAGCTTGACCTCGCCGGTCTCGCTGAGCAGGGCGTTGGCGAGCTTGATGTCGCGGTGCAACACGCCGTGGCGATGGGCCGCCGCGAGGCCGCGCGCGAGGCCGACGCCGAGCTCCAGCACCTTGCGCCACGCGACCGGCAGCGGCAGCTCGCTGAGGCTCTTGCCGCGGATGTACTCGGTGATCAGGTAGGGGTAGCCGGCGAGCTCGCCGACGCGGTGCACGGTCACGACGTTGGGATGCTGGAGACGGGCGACGGCGCGGGCCTCGACGAAGAAGCGCTCGCGATCCTCGGGGTCGGCGACGCTGATCATGAACTTGATCGCCACGGCCCGGTCGAGGACGGTGTCGTGCGCGAGGTAGACGCGGCCCATGCTGCCCTGGCCGAGCAGGCGGACGAGGTTGTACTCGTCGAACTGCTGCGGCGGCGTCCAGCTGCCGCTGTCCGAGGGCTCCAGCGTCATCTGGTTCAGGGTGACACGGGCTCAGGCGCGGCCACAAGGCGTTCCGGCGGCGTTGCGATGTGGGTGGACTGGAACTATTCGCGGGGGGTGTCCGGCAAGGCATCGCTGATCCGTGGGTCCGCGGGTGCGCTGTTCCGCGGATGCGCTGGTCCGCTGGTCCTCGGCCGAGCGGTCCGCGATCGCGGCGTACATGTACGCCGGCGGATCCGCGAGGGCCCCCGTCGGCGATCGCGTGATCCTGATGCGAGGTCAGGCGCGGCCGCAGTCGGGGCCGCGGAGGTCGGCCAGGCGCTCGAGGTCCGCGGGCTCGGCGATGTGACGGTCGAAGCCGGTTGCGATGGCGCGGTGGACGTCGTCGAGCAGCGCGCGATCAGGACGGTATCGACCAGGACCGGGTCGGCTCGCATCGCCGCGGCGACCGCGTGACCGTCCATGACGGCCGGCCGAGATCGCAGCGCACGACCTCGGGCTTGAAGGTGCGCGTGGAGCTCGACCAGATGCTCGACGAGCGAGAGGCCGAGGCCGAGGCCGTGGCTGGCCTGGCGTAGTGAGCGGCTGGGGTCCAGCGTCACCGTGAATACTCATCCGGCGCCAGGATCGCCGCGCACCCGCGACCTGTCCGGCCGACCACCCGCCATTGTGCCATCCACGGCTGCAGCGCCCCCGGGGCCCGGCGACCTGCGTCATGCTGCGTCGTTCTTGGTCGTGGCGCCGGCTGCGGCCCATTCGCGCGCGATCCTCGAGGCCGGGCCGGGAGCCGTGGTCGCGGAAGGTGCCCGGGCTCCGCATTGACGGGGCAGTGAGGTTGGCTCAGCGTTTGATACGGGGAGCCGTGAAACATTGGCGCACCCCGTGGCTTGACGACAGGAATTCAACCGTGTATGGCAGCAATGTGCGATTTGCCGGAAGAAACATGATCGTCAGGAGTCGGGCCCTCGGGCTGGGACTTTTTTGCTTCTTCACCGCGGACATCGCGGGTGCATTCGTGGCCCCCAAAGCCACCGGTGCCGGCCTGCAGCTGGCCGCCGGAAAGGGCATGCGGCAGCGCCGGGACGTGATGAACCACGTTCCGCTGCGCGCGGTGCAGCGGCACGAGGTGCTCAGGGCGGCGATCGGGGCGACCGATACGATGTGGGACGCGGCGACCGGGGTGCCGCTGCGCATGTGGGGCGCCGGGGTGAAGGCGCCGGGCAGCGTGGCCTCGGCGACGCTCGCGGCCGACAGCGCCCAGGTGCTGCTGCGTGCGCACCTCGGCGTGCTCGCGCCGGGCAGCGCCGCGGAGGACTTCGTGCAGGTCAGCAACGACCTGAGCTCGGGGATCCGGAGCATCGGCTATCGCCAGCATTATCGCGGTCGCCCGGTGCTGGGCGGCCAGGTCAGCTTTCGCTTCAAGGCCGATCGTCTGGTCGCGCTCGGCTCCGAGGCGCTGCCGGACGTGCAGGCGACGCTGACGGACACGCCGATCAGCGCCGCGGTCGCGCAGGCGCGGGCGCTGGCGTGGGTGCTCGCCGATGCGGCCGCCGAGGCCAGCGCGGGCGCGGTCGAGGGGCCCTTCATCCTGCCGATCGTGGCGGAGACGGGGATCAAGGGCTACCGCGAGGTGCTGCGGGTGCAGGTCGAGGCGAACCAGCCGATCGGCCGCTACGACGTCTACGTGGACGCGGCGACGGGCGAGCCGGTCGCGCGCGAGCAGACGCTGCGCTTCGCCAGCGGCAAGGTGCAGTTCAATGTGCCTGCGCGTGGGCCCCAGGGCAAGTTCGTCGATCTGCCGGCGACGCGGCTGAAGGTGCAGATCGACGGCGTGCCGGGGAACACCGACGCGCTCGGCGGGCTGACGATCCCGGACGGGCCGGCCGTGGCGATCGCGCTCGGGGTCGACGGTGATCTGGTGCGCGTCTTCAACAAGGCCGGGGGCGGCGTGACGGCCACCAAGGACCTGATGCTGATGGCGGGTGGGGTGTCGGTGTGGACCGCGAACGACGACGAGGCAGTCGACGCCCAGCTGGCCGCCTACATCCACGCGGGCGTCGTCAAGGAGCGGGTGCGGAGCATCGCGCCGGACTTCGCATACCTCGATAAAAAGCTCGAGGTGCGGGTCAACATCGACGACAACTGTAACGCGTTCTCGGAGGGCGACCGGATCAACTTCTTCGCCGCCGGCCAGGGCTGCGAGAACACCGGGCGGATCGCCGACATCGTCTATCACGAGTTTGGCCACTCGGTGCACACGCAGGCGATCATCGAGGGCGTCGGCGCCTTCGACGGGGCGCTCAGCGAGGGCATCTCGGACTACCTCGGCATGACGATCAACGACGACTCGGGGCTCGGCCGCGGCTTCTTCGTCGAGTCGCCCGACAGCCCGCTGCGCGAGCTGAACCCCGACGGCAAGGAGCTGCGCTGGCCCGAGGACCTGCACGGCGAGGTCCACGACGACGGCATGATCATCGCGGGCGCGCTGTGGGACCTGCGCACCGCGCTGCGGGCCAAGCTCGGGCCGGCGGAGGGCACCGCGCAGACCGACCACATCTGGTTCGAGTCGATCCGCCGCGCGGTCAACATCCCGAGCATGTACCCCGAGGCGCTGCTCGCCGACGACGACGACGGCGACCTCACCAACGGCACGCCCAACGAGTGCGAGATCAACCAGGCCTTCCACGCGCACGGCCTGGTGCTCGCCGGCGGCTCCGTGGGCGCGGTCAAGCTCGGCGTCGCTACGCCGGCGGGCATCCCCGTCGACTACGTGCTCGACGCCAAGCCGCGGCCCTGCCTCGACCTCGCGCCGGACAGCGCGGTGCTGCGCTGGCGCGCGGCCGGCTCGAAGACCAGCGAGGAAGTGGAGATGGACGCGACGCCGGCCGGCTTCACGGCGCTGCTGCCGGTCCAGCCGGACGGCACCTTGCTCGAGTATCAGGTGGTGTCGGCGCTGAGCGACGAGTCGACGATGAGCTTCCCGGTCAACGCGGCGGACCCGTGGTACCAGCACTACACCGGGCCGGTCACGCCGCTCTATTGCACCGGCTTCGAGGGCCCCGAGGGGCTCGAGGGCTGGACGCTGGGCACCAGCTGGGCCCAGGGCGCCCCGCAGGGCCAGGGCGGCGATCCGATGGCGGCCTTCGCCGGCGCCGAGGTGGTCGGTCAGAACCTCAACGGGACCTACAAGCCGAGCGCGTCCAACAAGTTGACGGGCCCGATCATCCCGACGCAGGGCTTCAAGCGGGTGCGCCTGCAGTATCGCCGCTGGCTCGGGGTCGAGGACGGTCACTTCGACCAGGCGACGATCCTGGTCAACAACCTCCCGGCCTGGCGCAACTTCGACAGCAACAAGGGCAACAACAGCGGGACCCAGCATGTCGATCGCGAGTGGCGCTATCACGACGTCGACATCACCCCCGGCGTGGTCGACGGGGCGGTGCAGCTGGCGTTCCAGCTCAAGTCCGACCAGGGCCTCGAGCTCGGCGGCTGGAACCTCGACGAGCTGTGCGTCGTCGGCGTCGAGGTGACGGCCTCGCAGAGCTGCGGCGACGGGGTGCAGAGCGCCGACGAGGCGTGCGACGACGGCAACCAGGTGGCCGACGACGGCTGCAGCCCGCCCTGCGAGCTCGAGGGCGAGACCCCGACCACCGGCGCGGA
>NZ_JACCSO010000681.1 GCF_013812955.1 Nannocystis sp.
CGCCAGCGCGGCCAACATCGCCGGCGCGTCCTTGTCGGCGAGGCAGCCGAACAGCAGCGCGCGCGGAGCTCTCGGCGCGACCTCCAGGTGCGCGACCAGGGCCGCGATGCCGTGCGGGTTGTGGGCGACGTCGAAGATCACCGCGCCCTGCCCGACCACCCGCCGCTCGAGACGACCCGGCCAGATCACGCCGTCGAGATCCTCCGCGGCGATCGACGGATCGAGGTGCCGCGCGCCCGCGAGGGCCAGCGCCGCGTTGATCCGCTGGTGCGCGCCCTCGAGGCCCTCGGGCGGACGCGACAGCGGCTCGACGAAGGTCAGCGGCACGTTCCAGCGGGTGGCGAGGCCGCGCAGCACCATCGCCACCTCGGGCGATTGCGGCGCGCTGTAGGCCGGCGCGCGGTCCTCGAGCACCGCCCCCTTCTCGCCGGCGATCGCCACGACGTCGGGCCCGAGGTAGTTCATGTGATCGAGGTCGATCGGGGTGAACAGCGTGACGGTGTGGCGCAGCACCCGGGTCGCGTCGAGGCGACCGCCGAGGCCCGCCTCCATCACCAGCAGCTCCGCGCCGCTGGCCGCGAAGTGCAGCAGCGCGGCCAGGGTCAGGATCTCGAAGAAGGTCAGCGGCCGCGGCAGGCCCTGCACCGCGAGCACCCGATCGACCAGGCCCTGCAGTTCGTCGTCGCCGACCGCCTCGCCGCCGACGCGGATGCGCTCGCCGACGCGGTGCAGGTGCGGGCTGGTGTAGAGGCCGACCCGCAGCCGCTGACCCAACGCGTGGGCGCACAGCGCCGCGGTCGAACCCTTGCCGTTGGTGCCGAGCACATGCACCGAACGCAGCCCGGCGCCCGGAGAGCCCAGCGCCGTGAACGCCGCGCACACCGCCTCGAGGCCGAGCTGCACGCCGAGGTAACGACGGGCGAACAGGGCCTCTTGCCAGGCCGCGCGCGAGGGCAAGCCGGGGACGGTGCTCATTCGACGTGAAGGTTGGCAGTGGGTCGCGCGCCGAGCAAGCGCAGCATCAGACCTAACTGCTCCCGCATCTCGAGGCGACTGATGATGCGATCGATCATGCCGTGCTCGAGCAGGAACTCGGCCCGTTGGAACCCCGCGGGCAGCTCCTGGCCGATCGTCTGCTGGACCACACGCGCGCCGGCGAAGCCGATCAGGGCCAGCGGCTCGGCGACGATGATGTCGCCGAGCATGGCGAAGCTGGCGGCCACACCGCCGGTGGTCGGATGCAGGCACACCGAGATGTACGGCAGGCCCGCGTCACGCAGCCGACCGCGCGCCGCCGAGGTCTTGGCCATCTGCATCAGCGAGAGGATGCCCTCCTGCATGCGCGCGCCGCCCGACGCCGAGAACACCACCGCCGGTATCTTGCGCTCGAGCGCGCGCTCGAACACCCGCGTGACCTTCTCGCCGACCACCGAGCCCATCGAGCCGCCCATGAACTCGAACACGAAGAAGCCGACGCTGGCGTTGACCCCGTCGATGCTGCCGAGGCCGGAGGTGAAGGCGTCGCCGGGGCCGGCGTTGTGCTCGGCCTTGCTGATGCGATCCTTGTAGGGCGCCGTGTCGTGGAAGCGCAGGGGATCGCCCGAGCGCAGCTCGAGGTCCATCGGCTGCCAGGTGCCGGCGTCGAGCATCGCGGCGATGCGCTCGCGGGTCGGCAGCACGTGGTGGTGCCCGCAGTTGGGGCAGACCCGCAGATGGGTGACGAACTCGGCAGTGAAAGTGATCTCACCGCAGGCGTCGCACTTGGTCCACAGGCCCCGCGGGACCGACACCTTGCTGTCGCTGGGCCCCGCCAGCGGCTGTTTCTTGCGTCGCCACCACGCCATAAATACGGACACCCCTTGCCGGCGCGCATCATCGCGGAGCGCCCCGCGCTTGGCAAGGCCGGTTGCCCCCGCGCCGCGGCCCTGGTACGCGTGTGCCCGTGCACGCCCCGCAAGATCCGTCCGATCCCGCCGTGAAGGCTTCAGCGCAGTCGGGTGATTCCACTGCGCAGTCCGGTTCGCAGTCCGGTTCGAAGTCCGGTTCGCCTGGGAAGGGGGGCGAGGGCCTCACGTACGAAAGCGCGGGCGTCAGCATCGACGCCGGCAACGAGGCGGTGCGGCGCATCAAGGCGCTCGTCAACACCACGCGCAGACCGGAGCAGATCGACGACATCGGCGGCTTCGCCGGCATGATGAGCCTGCCCGGTGGTTTGGCCGATCCGGTGCTCGTGTCCTGCACCGATGGCGTCGGCACCAAGCTGCTGGTCGCGATCGCCATGGACCGCCACGACACCGTCGGTATCGACCTCGTGGCGATGAGCGTCAACGACCTGCTCGTCACCGGCGCGCAGCCGCTGTTCCTGCTCGACTACATCGCCTGCGGAAAGCTGTCCCCCGACTTCGTCGAGGCGATCATCCGCGGCGTCGTCGACGGCTGCCGCCAGTCCGGCTGCGCGCTGCTGGGCGGAGAGACCGCCGAGCTGCCCGGCCTCTACGCCGACGGTCACTACGACCTCGCCGCCTTCGCGGTCGGCGTCGTCGACCGCGCCAGGATCCTCGGCCCCGCCCGGGTCCGCGCCGGCGACCTCGCGCTCGGCCTGCGCTCGAGCGGGCTGCACAGCAACGGCTTCAGCCTCGCGCGCAAGGCCCTGCTCGACCCGGCCCACGCCGGCCTCGGCCTGCACGAGCGCCTGCCCAATGATCCGGCGGCGCGCAGCGTCGGCGAGGCCCTGCTGACGCCGACGCGGATCTACGAATATGCGTTCGCGCCGCTGCGCCGGCTGGTCGAGGCGCCGATCCGCGGCGCCGCCCACATCACCGGCGGCGGCCTGCTGGAGAACCCGCAGCGGGCCCTCGGCGCGACCCTGGCGGTCGAGCTCGATCTGTCGCAGGTGCCGCTGCCGCCGACCATGGCGGCGATCGCAGCGCAGGGGGTCTCGCCGCGCGAGATCCTGCGGACCTTCAACGCCGGCATCGGCATGGTGCTCTACGTGGCGCCCGAGCACGAGGCGCTGGTCCAGGCGACCCTGCGCCGCGTCGGCGAGGAGGTGATCCCACTCGGTCGGGTCGTGCCGCGCGCCAGCGACAGCGAGCCGCAGGTCAGGGTCCGCGGCGGCGCGTGGCTTGGCGGCGAGGTGTTCGCCAGCGAGGTCTAGGGCCTCCGGCGCGGACGTTCCGGAGGAAGCGCACCTCGCGCCAGAGGGCCGAAAACGCTGCTCCTGTGGTATGCAGAGGCGGCCCGGGATCCGCCATGTTCAAACAGATCGCATTCCTCGTGGTCGTCGCGTTCGCGCTCGGCCTGTTCACAATGACCATGTCGCACATGGTCGGCATCATCCGGCTCGGGCGACCTTCGAACCTCAAGGAGACCTGGGGTCAGCGCCTCGCCAGCCTGATGGCCTTCTTCTTCGGCCAGGGCAAGGTGGTCGAGGAGAAGCGCAGCTGGCATCACCTGCCGATCTACTGGGGCTTTTTGGTCCTGACGATCGCCACCGTCGACCTGGGCCTCACGGGTCTGCTCGGTGAATGGTTCAACCTCGGCGTCGTGCTCGGGCAGCCGGTCTACACGGTCGTCAAGGCGAGCGTCGACTGGGCCAACGTCGTGGTCTTCCTCGCGCTCATGTACGCGTTCGTGCGCCGCTTCATCCGCCCCGCGTTCGTGCCGCTCAGCCTCGACGCGATGCTGATCCTCGGCGCGATCACCTTGCTGGTGGTCAGCCACTTCTTCATGCACGCCTTCGAGATCGCCGCCGTCGGCGCGTACGTGTCCGGCAGCCCGGTCTCGGTGCATTTCGGCGAGCTGCTCGGCCTCTACACGACCGCCGCCGGTTCGGCCGACGTGGTCACCGTGCACGTCGACCCGCAGATCGCCCACGTCAGTGTCGAGGTGTTCTGGTGGGTGCACATGGGCATCGTGCTCGCCTTCCTCAACTACCTGCCGTTCTCCAAGCACATCCACGTGCTCGGCTCGGGCCCGAACATCCTGCTGCGCCCGCAAGGCCAGCGCGGCGCGATGCCGAAGGCCAGGCTGTTCGACGGTGAAGCCGACGATCCAAACGCCGAGCCGCTGTTTGAAAACTGGGGCGTCGGCAAGGTCGAGGACTTCACCTGGAAGAGCCTGCTCGACAACTACAGCTGCACCGAGTGCGCGCGCTGCACGGCGTACTGCCCAGCTTTCGCGACCGAGAAGCCGCTGTCGCCGATGCACTTGATCCACGACATCAAGGACGAGATGCGCGACCGCGGCGGCTTGCTGGTCAAGCTGCGCAAGGCCGGCGGCTCGCTGAAGGAAGACGCGGTGCCCGGCCCCGGCGCCGACCTGGACAAGATCACCAAGATCAAGGCCGAGCTGAGCGGCCTGCCGCCCCTGGTGGGTGGCCGCGTCAAGGACGAGACCCTGTGGGCCTGCACCACCTGCGGCGCCTGCCAGGAGGTCTGCCCGGTGTTCATCGACCACCCGCTGAAGATCCTGCAGATGCGCCAGCACATCGTCCTCAACGACGAGTCCGGCCGCACCCCCGGCGAGGTCACCAAGGTGCTCGGCAACATCAGCGGCGCCGGCAACCCCTGGAGCTTCAATCAGGACGATCGCATGAATTGGGCCGAGGGCCTCGACGTGAAGACCGTCGAGCAGCAGCCCGACGCCGAGTACCTGCTGTTCATCGGCTGCGCCGGCGCCTTCGACGACAGCGCCAAGAAGACCTCGCGCGCGCTCGTCAAGGTGCTAAACGCCGCCAACGTCAAGTTCGCCGTGCTCGGCAAGCGCGAGAAGTGCAGCGGCGATCCGGTCCGCCGCCTCGGCGCCGAGATGGACTACCAGACGATGGCGAAGGAGAACGTGGACATGTTCAACGAGGCCAAGGTCACCAAGGTGATCGCCTCGTGCCCGCACTGCTTCCACACCATCAAGAACGAGTACCCGCAGTTCGGCGGCAACTTCGAGGTCATCCACCACAGCCAGCTCATCAGCCACCTGCTGAGCACCGGCAAGCTCAAGGTCGACCTGCCGAGCGACAAGCAGTTCACCTATCACGACAGCTGCTACATCGGCCGCTGGAACGGCGTTTACGACGCTCCCCGTGACATCCTCGAGCATGCGACGCGTGGCAGCGGCAAGGGCAGCGTGAAGGAGCTCGAGCGCAACAAGCAGCATGGTTTCTGCTGCGGCGCCGGTGGTGGTCGCATGTGGATGGAAGAGGAGCCGAGCAAGCGCGTCAACATCAACCGCGCCACCGAGGTCGCTGCCTCGGGTGCCAACGCGGTCGCGGTCGCCTGCCCGTTCTGCAACACGATGCTCACCGACGGCCTCAAGCACCTCGGCAAGGACGACGACATCCAGGTCCTCGACCTCGCCGTCGTCATCGCCGCGAGCCTCAATGCGCGCAGCCCCGAGCCGACCCCCGTGGCCCCGGAGTCGGCGCAAGCATGACAGGCACGCCTGGACCGGTCGAGACGGCGATCACCCGCAAGCTGGCCGGTGCCTTCGCGCCGGACCAGCTCGCGGTCGAGAACCAGAGCGACCAGCACAGCGGGCCGCGCGGGCGTGAGAGCCACTTCAAGGTGGTCGTCGTCAGCGCCGCGTTCGCCGGGCAATCGCTGGTCCAGCGGCATCGTGCGGTCAACGCCCTGCTCGCCGACGAGCTGCAGGGCGGCGTGCATGCGCTGTCGATCGAGGCGCTGACGCCCGAGCAGTGGCAAGCCCGTGGCGGCCAGACCCTGCCGACACCGCCCTGTCTGGGCGGGTCCAAGAGCTGAAGTCGGCGCTGTCCGTCAATAGACGATGACGGATTCGACCCGGCGATCGCCGAGTCGCGCCCGTCCGCCGAGCGCCGCGAGCTCGATCAAGAACAGGCACGCCACCACGCGCCCGCCGAGCCCCTCGACCAGCTGGGCGGCGGCCTGGGCGGTGCCACCGGTGGCCAGCAGGTCATCGATCACGAGCACGCGGTCGCCCGGGCTCACCGCGTCGGCGTGCATGTGCAGGCGATCCTGGCCGTACTCGAGCGCATAGGTCTGATGCACGGTCGCGGCCGGCAGCTTACCGGGCTTGCGGACCGGGACGAAGCCGCAGCCGAGCGCATGGGCGACGGCCATGCCGAACAGGAAGCCGCGCGACTCGATGCCGACGATGCGATCGATCTGGCCGGCGAGGTCGGCGATGCGGTCGATGTGCAGTCGCACCGCCGCGTCGAGGGCCGCCGCGTCGTGCAGCACCGGGGTGATGTCACGAAACAGGATGCCCGGGGCCGGGAAGTCGGGGATGCTGCGGACGAGCCCGGAGACCTGCGTCAGGGCAGCTTCACGGTCGGCGGGCGAGAGGACGAGTGGACGGGCGAGGACGTTCATGAGGGCGGCTCTGGTACACGGTCGACGAAACGATCAGCGACACTGTCAGCGAAACGGTCAGCGAATCAATCGGCTCAAGTGGGCTCGCCGCCGGCCGACGTGGAGGCGACGCTCACGTGCTCGAGCATGGATTGCCAGGGGGAGAGGTCGGGGGCGGTGATGTCGAGGACCAGCGGTGTGACCGAGATCTGGCCGTGCAGGACCGCCCAGGTGTCCTCACCCTGCTTCTCGCCGGCGTCGCGCGGAGGTCCACCGATCCAGAAGTAGGCCTGGCCGCGCGGGTCCTGGCGGCGCTCGACCTGCTCGACGTAGGGGCGCGCGCCGAGGCGGGTGACCTGCAGCGGGAGGCCCTCGGCGACGGTGTCGGCCGCGCGCCCGGGCGCCTCGCGCGACAGCCACGGGATGTTTACGTTGAGCAGGCTGCGCTGCGAGCTGGCGAGCAGCACCTTCGCCAGGGTGCGCACGATCGGGATCGCCACCCGCGGTGATTCGCGGGCGTGCACCGATACCGCGATCGCCGAGGCCCCGCGGATGTAGCCCTCCGCGGCCCCGCCGACGGTGCCCGAATAGAACACGTCGGAGCCGAGGTTGAAGCCGGGGTTGACGCCCGAGACGACCAGGTCCGGACGGCGGGCGCAGAGGTGCAGCGACCCGAGGTACACACAATCCACCGGCGTGCCATTGACCCGAAACCAGCCGGGTTTGATCTCGTCGGTGCGCAAATGTGAGTGCAGCGTGATCGCGTGGCTGGAGCCGCTGCGCTCGGTCTCCGGGGCGCAGACCAGCACCTCACCGAGGTCCTGGACCGCCTCGGCGAGCGCCGCGAGCCCGGGCGCGAGGATGCCGTCGTCGTTGGTCACCAGGATCAGGGGCCGAGACACGGCGGGAGGTCTACCATCCCCCGCGCCGGCCCGCGAGCGCCGTGCTGCGCCCCAAGCAGCCGCAGGACCCCGCCCCACCCGCACGAGGGCCCCGCACGCGGTCAGAGGCATAAAAAAAGGCCGGGAGGCATAACACCTCTCCGGCCTTTACGTTGTCGGGGCGAGAGGATTCGAACCTCCGGCCCCTTGACCCCCAGTCAAGTGCGCTACCAGGCTGCGCTACGCCCCGAAACGACGGCCGATATACCCGCTTGCCCGCGCGACCGCAAGCCCCAAAAAATAGCCCGCCCGATGCACCGAGACGACCACGCCAGACAACGGCCGCAGGAGCAGCCAGCCTCACGCCTCGGCGACGAGGATCCCGCGACGGGACCCCCGCTGCACGCCCTTGCGACCGGATTCTGCAGCTACAGGATCTCGCGCCCGGGGCGGTCGAGCAG
The DNA here is from genome assembly GCF_013812955.1 of Nannocystis sp. Classification (GTDB taxonomy): domain Bacteria; phylum Myxococcota_A; class Polyangia; order Nannocystales; family Nannocystaceae; genus Nannocystis. The sequence goes on from NZ_JACCSO010000681.1 coordinate 7,669, forward strand.
GGGCTGAGCGGCGCCCGCAGCTGCGGCCTGGTCGGCGAGGGCCCTGGCCCCGCCACGGGCCCGCAGGTAGGCGGCGGGGTCGGCCGCGAGGCTGCCCTGCTGCTCCTCGGCGGCGGCGACCCACGCGACCAGCTCGTCGAGCTCGGCGCGCACGGCGGCCAGCGACTGGGCGGCCAGATAGCTGGTCGCGGGAGGGGCCATCTCGACCTCCTCGCCGCCCAGGCGCAGCTGCTGGCGGGCGCCGGCGATCGTGAACTTCTTGGTGTAGAGGAGGTGCTTGATCTTCAGCAGGGTCTCGACGTCGCGGCGCCGGTAGACGCGCTGCTGGGCGCGCGACTTCTGGGGCTTGATGACCTTGAACTCGGTCTCCCAGTAGCGCAGCACATAGGCGGGCACGCCGACGATCTGCGCGACCTCGCCGATCTTGAAGTAGAGCTTCTCCGAGCCGAGGTCGACGCTGCCCTCGGCGGGCGCGGCCTTGCGGCTGCGGGCCTTCTTGCCGACGGCCTTCGGGCGCGGCGCGGGCAGGATCGGCCCGAGCTCGGCGATGAACTGCTGATCTTCTTCGTGGCGATCGTTCATCCGTTCATCGCGTCCCCTGCCCGCTCGCTCGCCCGCTTCTACTCGTCATTGAGCGCAGACTTGAGCACGTTGCTGGGCTTGAAGGTGAGGACCCTGCGGGCCTCGATCACGATCTCGTCGCCAGTCTGCGGATTGCGGCCAGGGCGCGGCTGCTTGGTGCGCACGACGAAGTTGCCGAAGCCCGAGATCTTGATCTTCTCGCCCTCGGCGAGGGTGTTCTTCATCAGCTCGAACACCGCCTCGACGACATCCGCGGCCTCCTTCTTTGAGAAGCCGCCGACCTCCTCGCAGACCTTCTCGATGATGTCGGCCTTCGTCATGGCAGCCGCGATCTTTCGCCCGGATCGCGCCCGGATGCAAGCCTCACCCGCGGCCGCCGCGCAACGCCGGCCGAAGCACTGGACCCGACTGGACCGAGCTGGACCGGGCCAGTCCAGATCCTCGACGCAGATGGGCCTGCACCACGGCCGAGCCCGCTATTGCCGTTTCCGGCCGACCGTGGTCCGCGGCAGCGGGCGAAGGCCGCGGGTAGCCAGATCAGCGGGCGAAGGCCGCGGGTAGCCAGATCAGCGGGGCCGTACGGTCGCCGCCAGCGTGCGCAGGTGGGCGCAAGCGTGCTCGACGATCGCGGCGTGCAGCGTCTGCACCTCGGTGTCGGTGACCGACCGTGAGTGCGCCGCGTAGTGCAGCCGCAACAACAGCGCGCGGTGCCCGGCCGGCACGCCCGCGCCGCGGTAG
>NZ_JACCSO010000699.1 GCF_013812955.1 Nannocystis sp.
GGGTCCGCGTCGCGACTTCGCCGCGCTGCCGCTGCTGAGCTTCTTCGGCCGCGACGCGACCCGGCGCTATCAGGTGATCGCGCCGCTGCTGTTCGGCCACGTCCGCGACCGCGACCCGCAGCGCGCCCACGACACCTGGGTCACCGGTCCGTTCTATTTCAAGCGCACGAGCAGCACCCCAGCGAACGGCAAGAGCACGCGCGGCTGGCACGCCGGCCTGCTGCCGCTGGTCGCGGCCGGCAACGACGAGACCCTGCGCTACACGGTGATCCCTCCGCTGCTCTTCGGCGACGTCACCAACGTCAAGGAGCAGCGGCGCCTGACGATCTCGCCGCTGTTCGCCCGCTCGAAGGGCCCCGACCACCGCACGCTCGGCGTGCTCAACCTGTTCTGGGACGTGAAGCGCGGCGCCGGCGAGCGCCACAGCGTGCTGTTCCCGCTCTACTACCGCCGCCAAGACGACGGACGCGCGCTGACCATGACGCCGCTCGGCGGGGCCCTGCGCACCAGAGATCGCCTGACCTGGATGGCCACGCCGCTGCTCTACGGCGCCCGCGACACCACCGGCCCCGTCGCCACTCGTCGTCGCAGCTTCGGCCTGGTCCCGCTCGTCTTCCTCGATCGTCGTCCGGTCGAGGGCGGCGTCGCCAATAATCTCGTCATCGTCCCGCTGTTCGCCCGCCACCGCGCGCCGAGCGAGGACCTCGACATGTGGAGCCCGCTGGTCTGGCGCACGCGCACCGGCGGCGAGAAGCCGCGCAAGAACCTCGCGGTGTTCCCGTTCTACTTCCGCCAGCGCCAGCCTGGTGGCGTCGACGTCGACGCCGGCATGATCCCGCCGTTCTTCTACAGCCGCGATCCGCTGCGACACACCCACACGCTGATCGCCGGGCCCTTCTTTCATCGCCTGAGCCGCAAGGGCCTGCACACCGGCGTCGCCCCGCTGGCGTGGTGGATGGACTCGGCCGAGACCCGCCGGTTGATCTCGCTGCCGCTGATCGTGCACATGGCGGACAAGCTCAAGCGCGAGCACACCACCATCGCCGTGCCGTTCTGGTTCGACCGCCGCCGCGGCAACGGCAGGCGCACCTGGGTCGCCCTGCCGTTCGCGATCGGCACCCACGGCCAGTTCAACTTCACCCGCTTCAGCACCGTCCCGCCCGGCTACGTCGACGTGTTTCGTCTGGGCAGGAACGTCCGGTTCACCGGCTACGTCCCGCTGCTGTTCCGCTATCAAAAGTGCGGCTTTCGCGAGGAAGACGACGACCGCTGCCGCTACACCCTGTGGGGCAGCTTCCCGCTGTTCCTCGCCGGCTCCGACGGCCTCGGCCGCCGCACCCACGGCGCGCTCGGCCTCTACTACTTCGACCGCGACAAGGGCGGCAAGCGCTTCTTCACCCTGCTCGGCGGCGCCAACGTGCGCCCGGGCGAGCGCCTGACCTGGTACGCGCTCAACGTCGGTCGCACCGTCACCCGCACGCACGCGACCACCGTCGTGTTCCCGCTGTTCTTCCGCAAGGCCAACCGCACCGAGGACCGCAGCACCACCGTCGTGTTGCCGCCGCTGTTCGTCGCCCGGCACAAGGAGGAGTACCGCTGGTTCGAGGCGGGCCTGCTGGTGTGGCACTTCCGGCGCCCGCACAAGGTCGCCACCGCGATCATCCCGCCCATCTTCTACTCGAGCCACACCTACGCCGAGCGTCGCCTGACCTGGGTCGCCCCGCTGTTCTTGCGCGAGACCAATTGGGCCAAGGACACCAGCCTGACGGTCGTCCCACCGGCCCTCGTGGTCCAGCGCCGCCGCGGCGAGGACAGCGACTGGGTGCAGTTCCCGCTGCTGTGGCACATCGAGCGCGGCAAGAACTCGGGCACCGTCGGCCTGCCCGTGTGGTGGGACATCACCCGCAAGGGCGCGCGCACCCAGGTCGTCCCGGCCCTGTTCGCACGCCACGTCAAAAAGGACCGCGAGGTCAACGTGCTCGGCCCCGGCCTCGGCTGGTGGACCCGCCAGACCGGCAAGCGGAACAAGGCCCTGCACTGGCGCGCCCTCTTCGGCCTCGTCGGCGGCGGCAACGAGGCCGGCCAGCGCTACTTCTCGCTGTTCGGCGGTCGCATCAAGCTGAAGCCCAGGGCCGTCTGGGAGTCGCGTCGCCTGCAGCGACGTCTCAACGCCCCGAAGCCCGCGCCGCTGCCCGCCGCGAAGCCGACCCCGACC
>NZ_JACCSO010000748.1 GCF_013812955.1 Nannocystis sp.
GGCCAGCGCCACGGGTTTCCGTCGTGGGCCGCGAGGGCCGGCGCGCGCTTGAGGTCTTGCAGGGCCTCGGACAGCTCACGCCACAGGCCGGTCGCGCGCGGGTCCTCGGCGGCGACCAGCGCGAGGTAGCGGTCCACGCGGCGGCCGAGGTCCAGCGCCTGGCGCAGGTCGTCGCCGGCGTCGCCCGCGTCCTCGCCCATGTCGCGCGTCACGGTGGTGACCGGCGTGACCTCGAAGGTCGGCAGGTTGGTGATCGCGCAGCTCTCGCAGACTGGCCGCGGGGTGAACGTGGGGAAGCCGGTGAAATCGCCGACGACGGCGTAGCGCCGACGTTTCTTGCCCGCCTCTTCCTCGACCTCGGTGCCGAGGATGTGTCCGGTGTTCTCTTTGAAATAGTCGCCGTCGAGGATGAAGCCGTCGCCTGGATCGACCTGCCGGAGCTCGCCGCCGCGGGCGCGCCAGACCAGCACGTCCACGACATTGTGCGCCCCCGGAAACAGGTCTTTCCCGCTGGCGCCCTCGCTCGGCAGGCGAAACGCGACCTCGAGGTGGTGGCGCAGCAGCACCCGCTCGCGCAGCTTGCGGTTTTGCGATCCGCTCAGGAAACCGGCGGGGATCACGAAGACCCCGAGGCCGCGCGGGACCAGTAGGTCAAGCGCACGCCGCATGAAATAGGCGTAGGCTGCCTTATCTTGGTAGTCCGCGTGCTTGTCCTGCAGCGCGAACTCGCCGCGCTGGCCGTACGGCGGGTTGGCGACGACGAGGCCGAGGGTGCCCTGATAGCGCGCGGCGTGCTCGCTCATCCACCGCTCGAGCGACATCGAGAACAGCTCGACGTCGGGGCGCATGGCCGCGAACATCCGGGCGCTGACGTCGGAGATCTCGACCGCGGTCCAGCGGGTCTCCTTGTAGCGCGGGTCGGTGACCAGGCAGCGCGGCGGACCCATCGCGCGGATCAGGCGGCCGATGCCGACGCTGGGCTCAAAGGCCCGCACCATGCCATCATAACCGGCGAGGCCGGCGAGCCGCGGACACACCAGATCGGCGATGGCCTCGGCGACGGAGGTCGGGGTGTAGTATTCGTGGATCAGCGCGAAATCGCTGGGCACCATTCCGGGCGGGAATTGGTCCATCACCGCCTCGATCGACAGGCCGCCCCAGCCGCTGTAGCCGAGCACCGTGCGGCGATCCTCGGCGCTCATGTCCTGCGGGCGCCGCGTGGCGACGATGCGCATGGCCTCTAGGTTCTTGCGCGTGCGGCTGGCCTTCGTCGCGGCGTCGGGCGGCAGTGCCTGGTCGCGCCGCGCCTGGCGGCGCTCGAAGAACGCGCCGACGATGGTCTCGAGCGTCGGCCGCATGCGGAGGACGAAGTCGTCGAAGTAGGCGAGCGGGATGCTGGGCGGGATCGAGGCGCGCCACAGCGGCAGGAAGGTTGCAAAGGCCTGGGCGGCGGTGGTCATGGGTGGTGCTCCTGGGCCATGGCGTCCATCTCGTCGTCGGCGCAGCGGGGGCAGCCGATGCCGTGTGCGCCGAGCGACTCGAGCGCGGTCCCGCAGGCCTCGCACGGTCCATGGTCGGCATCGTGATCCGTCGCAGCCGCCGGGTTGGCACCGACCGCGATCGTCGGATCGAGGGGACTGAGCGCGGCGATGTCGAGGAACGCCTCGGCCTCGACTGCACCCAGCTTGTGCGGCTGCAGGGCGAGCAGGACGTCGCGCTCGAGCTGGAGGAAGAAGCGGTCGGTGAGCGGCGCGTGCGGGTTGCGGGCGTGGCTGTCCGCGATGGCCTGCGCGAGCCCATTCACGACACTCCACGCCAGAGGGCGCAGCTCCGTTTGCTCGCGCAGCAGGTTGACGAGCGCGCCTTGCTGCGCGGCGGCGGGCGCGGGCTTGCGGGCCAGTTGCCACTGCCGACACAGGGGGCAGCGAAGGTTGCTGCCGAGCCGGTACGGGCAGCGCGCGCAGGTGCCGTTGCGCGGGGCGAGCTCGGCGGCGAGTTCCCAGGCGCTCGCGCCCGGCGTCAGCCGCGAGGGCTGCGCCGGCAGGGCCGACCCC
>NZ_JACCSO010000750.1 GCF_013812955.1 Nannocystis sp.
CCTCTCACGATCGTCGAAAACTGGATCTCGGAGGGCGGCCTGAGCCAAAATCGTCCCCGTCACGCAGATGGATCCCAGGGGGGAATGGTGGTGAGAAACCGGGGTCCCATGCTGGTGAGAGCCGACAAAGTACCGCCCGAGCTGCGCGCGCACGCCGGAGCAGAGCACCTTGACCGCGACCTGGGCCTTGGTCACGCGATCGAGCGCCCGGTACACGGCCGCCGTGCCGCCCCACGCGATCGCCTCGAGCAGCTCGAAGCGCTCGCCCAGCACCGCGCCCGTGTCGTCCTCGGCCTCGTCGCTCGCGCTGTCCTCGTCTGCATCGTCCTCGTCGTCCGAGTCCTGCTCGTCGTCCGCATCCCCGTCCTCGTCACCGGCCTTGCCGGCGACGATGTAGAAGACCCTGATCGACTCGTCCCGGACTTGCTTCGGTCTGACCCAGTGGAACGCCACAGCCCTGCTCCTTCACCTCGCCCGGAGGACGAGGTCCATGCGCAGAATACCGGATCGATGACCCTTCGCCCAGACTTCTCCCAGCGGGTGAGCAAACGGAATCCATCCTGTCCATGCCCCGACCGGGGCCGCCCGTGTTGTTCCGCGCAGCTTCGTCATGGATGGCCTCCTGAGCACCCAGCGGCCCGATCCAGCGCAGGCTGCGCCAGATCAGAGTCACCCCACACGCGCAGCCTATGCCCGCCACTGGGACTCGAGGTCATCGTGCATGCAACGAACGCGCGCTGCAACGCCGTGTGTGACGAGCTCGCGGGCTGTCGATCCACGTCGGTGTAAGGAAGGGGGCCGCGAAAGATGCGGGCGGCGAAGAAGGAAGTTCTGCGTCGATGCGGAGGTGATCTCCGGCGAAGCCGCTTGCTCGCCAAGCCACGCACGGCATGCACATCAGCACCGTCCGGGTCTCGGGCATGGGCGAAGACCCGATACTGTCGAGGTCGCTGCCAGGGTCATACCCCAAGATATCGGGGGCCCCATCGCCATCGAAACTGCTCATCACGTTCCACGCCGTGCCGTCGATCTCACGCCGGCCCACACGAGTCCGCTGGCCATGGCCCGGCCGCTCCTCGGATGGGCCGGGGAGGACGACTTCAGCGCTCATTCGCATGCACTCCGCGGCGTCGACCCGAATCAGAACAAGTGTTTCGAACCGACGTGCACAACGATGCGACAGCGGCGCCCTCAACGCAGGAAGGGCCGGAGCATCGCCGGGAGGAAATCCTCCGGTCTGACGTGACAATCTAAACTTACGGTGACGCCGACTCATGCTTCCGCCTCCCGGGTGCCACGCGCACGATCGCACGGCGCAGAATCGCTCACAAGTGTCGGCTGGCGCCCCCGATGACGAAGCCGGACGTGAGCCCCTGCGCCTGCCCGTTCGCGGCATCCCGCATGAATTCTGCGCCGCGCAGTACGACCGCGGGCGCTGCAGCAACGCCTGGGCGCCGTCCGCCAGCGCCAGCGTCGACACCTGCGCGCCCTGAGCGCGTGCAAGCGGGCGGCGGGCTATGCAAGCCAGAGCCACCCTGTTAACGTACGGAGAGCGCGTAGGCCGCGCGATCGGGCTCACGACACGTGCTCACGCTCGTCTATCCATACGACCAGATCCGCGTGACCGGTGACCGCCGGTGGACGGCGCGGCTTGCACGTCTCGCCAGCGAGGTGCTGTCAGGGGTCGAGGCCGACGAGCTCGTCTGGACGTTGGCATCCCTCTCCGATCCGCGAGCGCTCGCCAGGTTCGCGGCGAGCCTGCGCGGTCTCGGCGCGAGCCCGACCTCGCCCAGGCGAGCGACATGACGCTACGCATCGATCGCATGGTCGCCGGCCGGGAGGATCGCGCGACCCACTTCACCACGTCAACCGGCGGTGTGCTGGTCGTCGCCGATGGGGCCGGCGGCACTGGCGATGGCGCACACGCAGCCGAGGCCGTGATCGCGGCCGTCGCCGCGAATCTCGATCTACATGACGCTGACGACTGGGCCGCCTTGCTCGCCGTGGTCGATGCGACGCTGCGCAACGGTGAGACGACCGCGGTGGTCGCATCGATCACCGGCGACGAGATCCATGGCGCGAGCGTCGGCGACTCGGGTGCATGGCTGATCGGCGCCCACGGATACGACGAGCTCACACAGGGCCAGCGCCGCAAGCCGTTGATCGGCAGCGGCCGCGCGACCCCGGTTCCTTTCACGTCCCGGCTCGGCGCCGCGACCCTGCTGCTCGCCTCGGACGGGCTGCTGAATTATGCCCCGGCCCCGCGCATCACGGCACTCGCCACCATGCGCGAGCTGACCGGCCTGGCGCACCAGCTGTGTGACCTCGTACGCCTGCGCTCGGGAACGTTGCCCGACGACGTCGCGATCTTACTCGCACGCGCCGGACCCAGCGATCGCAAGGACGAGCCGCTCTCGTAGCGCCGCGTTCGCGGCTTCGTTCGAGATCAGGCATCCTTAGGGCCATCGGCGCGGCGGCCGACCGGGTCGCGGGTCCACAACAACCGGGCTGGCCTGTTGCTCGCGCGCGCAGACCGGGCACCATGAGCCCCCCTTGATCAACGCCGGGACCTCCACCCAGTCGTGGCCCCTGGCACAGCGCCAGAACATCGGGGTCTCCATGTTCATATGGGTCCGCGACAAACACACGCCACCGCGTTCTGCAGCGAGCTCATCGAGCGTTTCGAGCTCTCGGAGGTTCCGGCTGGCGCAGACCGGACACCAGGCGCCGCGCACGACGCGGCGCGCGACAGCGCTCCACTCATGGCCCTCGCTGCAGCGCCATCGGTACGGCACGTCGACGCCGAGATACTCGTCCTCAAGACATTCACCGCCGCGGTCGCGCGCCATGGCGAGCAGACCCGAGAGCGAGCCCCTGCGGGCGCGGGCGCACTGAGAACACCACTGCCCGGCCACGACGGCGGCCTGCAGCGCCTCGAATACGTGCCCCTCGGCGCAGCGCCAGACGAGCTTGGCGCTGGAATGCACGTAGCGGTCGGACAGGCACTGGCCGCCGTACCTCGCGGCGTAGATGCGCATGACATCCAACGTCAGTCTCGGCCTGTAATGGCGCATTGGGTCGCGCGCGCAGAGCGGGCACCACGCACCGCCACGGACGCGGCCCCAGGGCGCGCTCCACGTGTGCCCCTCCCGGCACCGCCACGGCAGCCCCTCCACGCCGCCACGGTACTCCTCCGCCAGGCACTCGCCGCCGAGGTCCTGCGCGTGCGCGCGCAGGCTCGACAACTTCGGCCTTTGCCCTGCACACTGCGGGCACCAGGTACCGGCGTTCCTGACGGAACTCGCGGGGGAGCTCCATTCGTGGCCCTTGCCGCACCGCCAGCGGAGCAGCTCGGTGAGCCGCACGTATTCCGTCGACAGGCACTCGCCGCCACGTTCACGGGCGAGCGTTTGCAGCGTCTCGATGGAGATGCGTCCTCTGCCGGCACAGTCACGACACCACCTTCCGGCCTTGATGCTCCCGGGTCTTGCGGTCCAGGTGTGCCCCGCGGCGCAGCGCCAGCGCAACTTCACCAGGCCGTTGAGGTAATCGGTCGACAGGCACTGCCCTCCTCGCTCGGCGGCCATGGCGTGCATTTGCTCGATGGTGGCCGGTATGACCCCGCCACAGACAGGGCACCATGTGCCCTGTTTCACGAAGGCCGGCCTCGCGTCCCACTCGTGCAGCCGTTGGCAGCGCCAGCGCAACGGTGACTGCGCGCGGTCGTACTGGTTCGAAAGGCACCAGCCGCCGCGCTCGCGCGCGAGCTGCTTCATCGCCACCAGCGCGGCGCGCTGATGCTCGGATCGCCTCTCGTTAGAGGCACGACCGAGCCGCTGGTCGTGCAGCCGTTCACACCCGCTACAGATCGGCTCGCGGTCGCCTCCACGTCGATGGAGCGGTGCGTCAGCTCTGCCGCACCGTGAACAGGTCGCGGTGTCTATCGGAGCATGATAACCGATCGACTCAGCGGTTTAACCCCCGCCATCGAGCGGGGAAGGCGCGCGCCTCCGCTGAAAACGCATCCCATTCGCCAAGCTCGGTTCAGGCGCCGCGATAGCGAGCATCAGCCGACCATCCACGAGGACGCGTGCCGCTGGCCGCTCCCCACGCGCGGATCCACTTCGCGCTGCACAGGCCCGGCCGCGAGGGCGGCCAGTGCGGCCCACGGTCAGCTCCGCGGCGGACCGCGGGGCTTCTTGCCAGGGAAACGACTGGCCGACTGTTCTGCGGGGAGCGGTTCCCATCTCCGTTGCCAGACCGTGGGCTTGCCGTCGGTACGAAGGCGCCGCTTGTAGCCCGAGGTCTGAAAGACCGGCGCTTCATCCTCGGGTTCGGGATCCACCTCGGCCGCGTACGCGCGCCGGTCCGTGTCATGACCCGGAGGACGGATGCTCGTATGGTCGGCGATCGCTGCCGACTCGGAGGGGCGCGGGCGCTCGCGGTCGATAATTGGTTCCGTGGGTGCCGGTGGGTCGGTCCGCCTGTGGTCTGCGGCGTGATCCGCCGAGACCTGCTCGGCGGAGACCTCGGATCCGGTGACTCGATCCGGCGGCGAGCGGCTCTCGTGGTCCATGCTTTCAGGAGGTACCGACGGGCGGCTGTGCGCGTGGCTGTTGGCTTGATCCACGAATGCCTGCGGGGCGGGATCCGCGGGTCGATCCTCCGTCGCTGCCGGGATCCCGACGTGGTCGACCTGTCGTTTCACCGGCACCTGCGGAGCCGCGTCCTCGGGACCGGCACCTCGATCGGTCACGGGGTCGGCCTCGCCGGACACTTTCTCGTCGTCGTCCGTCTCCGGGGGCGTCACCTCCCGGATCCAGCCCAGCAGCGCGGAATCCTCGCGTCGCAGGCCACCGATTCCCACGTACCAGCGATGGCCCACCTTTTTAAGCAGGTGCGTATACCCGGCGACGGCCACAAGCGCGCGCCTGAACGTCCTGGCGCAGCAGTCGAAATGGATGCCGAATCGCTCGGTGAGGAGGGACCGCAAGCTCTCGGCGCGCATGAGCTGATCGCCAAGGTCGAGTCCGACCATGCGACGCAGCCCGTCCAGCACGTGCGCCACGACCGTCGAGCCCCCGCCCTCCAGCTTCTTTTTGAAGGTCAGGTGCCGCCGGACCAGGCGCAGGTCTGTCGCGGACAGGCCCACGGGGCGCGGCGAGAGGCCTTCACCGGACGATGCACCAAGACCCGGCATCGGGGGCCTGGTGACGGCCGGCTGTGGCGGCGTGGCGACGCTGGAAGGCCGATGCGCGTCGTCCCTGGGCAGCGGCGTGGCGACACCCGGCTGTCGCGGCGCAAACGCGTCCGGCGGCCTCGAGGCGGCCTCGTCCGGCTGCCGCGACGCATTCGCCCCGGACGGCGGTCGGGCGACCTCCGGCGACGAGCTCGTCACGACCTCCGGCGATGGCGACGGGCTGGTCCCGGGCGACGGCATCGGGCCGGCGTTCGAGCTCCACGCGAGCGTGCGGCCGAGATCGCCGCGGCGGACCTGGTCGAGCGTGTAGAGCCCGACGACTCGGGTGTGCTTGCCGAGCTTATAGAAGAGGCCGAAGTCCCCGTCCCCGACCGGGCCCAGCACGAACTTCCCCCCGCGTTGAAGATCGACGTAGCCCACGGCCGACGCGGACCCGAGCCCGTGCAGGTTGATGCGATCGTCGCCGAGGCGCAGGTGCAGCGTATCGGCGCTCCGCTCGTAGAGCAGCGCTTCCGACGTCCGCAGCAGCACCTCGCGCAGCCCGCGGCCGAGGACGGCGACGCCGTGGTCGTGCTGGACCAGCAGCAGGAGGTGTTGCCTGCCCTGCCAGGGCATCAGGCGCAGCTCACCGCCGATCGTCGCCGCGCGAACCGTCGCGTCGGCGTCGCTCGCCCGCCATTCGAGCTCGCCCCCCTGGTAATCGGGGCCGCCCGGAGGGCCATAACAGATGATCTCTTGTGCGTAGTGCTCGATGTCTTTGCGCGGACCACGGAGCAGCACGCGCATGCTCTGGTCAGGCCAGACGATGACGAGGGTCCAGTGCTCGCCGTACTTAATCTTGCACAGGTAGCCCTCCTGGAACCGGGCGTAGTAGGCATCGCCGTGGCGGGTCCACTCGCGATCCTCCTCGTACTCCTGCGCCCGGAGCAGCTCGCGCGCCGCGGTTCGCTCGGCGAGGCCGCGGAGCAGCATGCTCGCCATGCCCCCCCTCGATCTCCGCGACCTGTGCCGCTGCGCCTCCCATGCGGCATCACCCTACCGTAGGGTTTCTGAGATCCCAAAATGAAGACTTATTCCAGTGCAGACTGACTGTGCGCACTTGCGCGCTAGATCGCCGTCAGCGATGCACACATGCCTCGAGGATCGGACAGCGAGGGCCCCGACGACGCGACATCATCCGCCGTCGCCTGCTCCGCATTGATGCTGAACCCTTGATGCCATGCTGTTTCGGCCCGAATCATCGATCGGACACGGCATCGGACACGACGAATCGGACACGCATTCGGACTCGAGTTCGGACACTGGCACTTCACGCAGATCGCCCCGATTCGCCCGCAGGAGCCTGCTTGCGTCGATTTTAAAAATGGTCTAGGGTCCGCCTCGATGGTGATGAGGAGACCCGAATCGGGCACCCATACGGTGCTCGTCATGGATGAGAACCGACGCATCGTCGACGAGCGCGCGAACGTGCCCGTCGGCGATCTGGAGCCCCTGCTCGGCGAGCTGCGGGCGCGCTTTGGCGCGAAGGCGCGGATCCTCGTCGAGGACGCGAAGGATGATGCTCAAGTGCTCACTCGCGCGCATGCCAAGGATCCGGTCCAGGTCGTCACCGACCGCCGGCCGGACACGACCGAGAGCATCGAGCTCGCCCACGCGATGCTGTGGGACACCTACGACCGGGCGACGCGGGTGCAGTCATGGATGCTCGAGCAGGCCAGCGCCTTCACGCTGGAGCTGCTGGAGAACAACCGGCGCCTCGCCGACCAGGCGAGCGAGCTGCAGAAGCGGCACCAGGCGGCGATGGCCGAGCTGGATTACATGCAGCGCGAGCAGAAGATGATGGAGGCCGAGGACGCGGCGTCCCGCTACTCACGGCACCTGATCGAGAAGACGAAGGCCGAGATCGCCGCCGCGATCCCGCCGCGGACCCGCGCCGACGTGCTCGACGACATCATCGACGGCGCCGCCGTCGCGCTCGGGCTGATGGCCGGCGTGATGGGGCCGCGAAACCCGAGAGACAACAACTGACGGGGGAGGAACGGAATCATGGCAGACGAACAGGCGAGGCCCGGCAACACCCCGGGCAATTTCATCAATGACATCGAGGCGGGCGTACGCCAGGACTTCTCCACGCGGCTGGAGTCCGCGCGCAGGCAGGTCCGCCAGGCCCGCGACAAGGCCGACGCCGAGCGCATCTGCGCGCAAAGGGCCACCGAGGAGATGACCCGGCAGATGGCCGACTACCGCCGCGGTCGCTGGTACGACGTCGGCGCCATCGTTACCAGCGCGGCGACCGGCTTCACCGCGGGCTATCAGACCCAGAAGAACGCCGATCTACGCATCGGCGGCGCCCCCGTCACGGCGGTCGCGGGCCTGCCCGGCATCCTCGCGGGCGCGCTGCTCGACGAGAGCGTGGTGACGCGGGCGACCTTCGCGGTCGGTGGCACGATGTTCATGGTCGGCGCCACCACCTACGCGCTGATCCACCCGCAAGGCGAGGGCGCGCCATGATGACCCGCGTGTACCGGGTCGCGCGCGTGCTGTCGGGGCCCTCGGCGGTCGCCAGGATCGACGCGGTCGACGCAGAGGGCCACGAGCTGCGCCTCGAGGTCCCGACGGGCGAGGCGCTGAGCGCTGCAGCAGGCCGCGTACTGGTCCTCCAGTGGTCGTTGCACGACCTGCCCATGGCGCAGGCCGCCGAGGCCGCCCAGGCCGCCCAGGCCGAGCACCCAGCGGCGACGCCCGGGACAACCGCGGCGCCCGAAATCACCGTGGCATCCGAGGCCACCGGCCGCAGCGTCGATGAGGACTTCATGCAACTGATGGGCCGCGGCCAGCGCGGCTCACCGCAACCGCCCTCACGGGGACGCGATCATGACATCCAAGACGAGTTCAACATGCTCCTGGGCTCGGCCCGGACGAAAGGACACCAGTGATGGACGCTGAAACCGAACAGAAATTGACCTTCATGGCGCGGCAGATCGCCGCGGAGATGTGCCGCAGCCAGGGCGCGCAGATGCTGCCCGCCACCACCGCTGCCACCGCCGGGCTGCAGGCGTGCGGTACGCTGTCCCCCGTCAGCGGCTGCGAGAACCTGCTCTACGCGCCGATCACCACCCACCGCTTCTATCGCGGCGGGCGCACGGACATCAGCGTCGTGGTCGAGGGCCAGATCCCCGTGGTGCCCGGCGCCGCCGTGATGCTCGCGCAGGACGCCCGTCCGCCCTGGCCGACCGGCTGCTACAGCCTGCGGTATCGGCTCGCCAACAATGGCAACAACCACGACGAGATCCAGATCGAATGGTTCCTCGACGACGAGCTGCTCGACACCAAGCATTACGGCAGCGAGATCTACAACAGCGACGGCACGGTGATCGGCGACGGCCTGCTGCCGGTGCCCCTGGCGATGGGCCAGCACTGCTGCGTCGGCGGCAACAACCGCCTGCGCGCCCGGATCCGCCACCTCGGCAACAACAATCAGATCGAGAACATCCGCCTGTTCGTCCACCACGGCAAGGGCATCCAGTGCTGCTCGTCGTGCGCGATGGGCCGGTCCTGCGACTGCGGCCACAAGGCGTAGCGTCGACGCGGCGCCGCCGCGTGTGCACGGTTAAATGAATGGAATGTGGCCGCATACGGCCAGGGATGGAGTGCGCATATGGACAAGATCAGACTGCTCGTGCGGCAGCTCGACGGGGCCACGCTCGTCGAGCAGGCACCGGATTTTCACCTCGTCAATGGCTGGACGCAAGCGACCCTGCCCGCGGCGGCCGGCGTGCTGCCGGCCGCGCTGTGGGGCAAGGTGCCCGGCGGCGACCCGTACCTGCTCCACGTCAGCGTGCTGACCACGGGCCCGCTCGCCGTGGGCGACCTGTTCGAACTGCAGAGCGGACCGCCGACGCAGCCCCGGCGGCAGTACCGGCCCACGCCCGGAAACACCATCGTCGTGCTCGTGCGACCGACGGACCGGCTGCGCTTCGTCGTCACCGGGCAGCTAGAGGTCGCGGTCGAACTGCTCGTCGAGAGCATCGGCGGCGTCAACGAACTCGGCTCGCGCCTGTTCGCCTGGGCGCAGGCGACCCAGGCGGCCGAGGTTCAGAGGGCGACCTCGGGGGTGGTGGTGGCGCCGCTCCAGCTCCCGGCGTGGACCGGGCTGCTTCACATCATCCACAACTCGCCCAATCCCGATGTCGTGACGCTGCCGCCGCGCGGGCTGATGCCGCTCGACGCGACGCTGACCCTCACGAAACGAGGCATCGGCACGCCGGTGCTGGAAGGGGCGGGCGGCGACACGCTGTCGGGTGGCCTGCCGAACATCCCCGTGACGCGCACGGTCGTCGTCATGAACAATGGCGATGAATGGGCGTTCGTCGGGAACTGAGCGACGTGCAACGGGAGGGTGAGTCATGCCGAATCCATCGATCGATCCTGCGCTGAACGCCGCGGAGGGCCTTTAAAGACATGCTGATCCACCGACATCGCATGGCGCGGCTCATCGAGCTATCGACGCTCGAGCGCAGCGTTCGGGACATCGAGCGGACGCTGCGCGAGGAGGACGTGGCGCTGCTCATCAAGGCGGCGTACGACGACGCCACGGAGGCCGCGCGCGCCGAGTTCATGGCGCGCGTCAAGCCGATGCCGACGAGCGCCTGGCCGTGGTCCGCCGTGCAGGCCGTCGGATCTCGCATGGCCGCGCCCGCGCCCGTCGCCTCCATCGGCTCCATTGGCACCGTCAAGCCCGCGCCCCGGCCCGGCCCGCCGATCAGCCCCGCACTGCTGGTGCTGCTGCGCGGGCAGGCGGATGCCGTGGACGCGGATCCGGGCAATCGCCTGCCCGCGCGTGAGTCCCCCGAGGGTGCCTCATGGGAGCCCTTGCACCGTGCGCTCGACGCCTGGGACACGGCGACGATCACGGCGTGGATCGGTCCGATGGGGTGGGTCACCCGGGCCGGGGCCACGGCGGGGCAGGTTCCCGCGGGCACCGGCGTCGGCACTGGCACTGGCATCGGTACTGGCACTGGCTCCGACGCAGGCGCGGGCACCGACATCGACACCAGCCCCAGCACCGGTGCTTCGCCCGAAGGTGGACCTTGCACGCCTGGGCCACCGACGGCGTTCTCGTGGAAACATCCGGCCGTGCTCGCGGCCGGGGCCTCGATGGCCAGCACGCTCGGTGTGATTCTGTTCAGTCGCCGGAGCCGCGCCCCGGTCCAGGAGAAGCGATGAGCCGCGGGATCTGGATGACGCTCGGCGCGACGGTGGGAGTTGGCGGCGCGCTGCTGCTCAGCCGGCGCGCGAGCGCGGCGAGCCCCGCGGGCGCACCGGCGACCAATGCCCCGCCGCCCAACATCGAGCTGGCCCCACTGCCGCGGGCGGGGGACGTGACCGGCGACCTCTCGCGCAACTGGGGCGAGACCCCCGTTGATCTGCGGCCGCTGTTTATGCTCATGGAGGAGACCTCGCGCATCGTCGGCTCGGGTCGCGTGTTCGCGGTGGTCGCATCTCGCGAGTCCCGCTTTGTCACCACCGCACAAAACGGCGACGCACCCGGCGAGCAGGGCGAGCGCGACGCCTCGGCCCGCGCCTACGCCAACAACAAGGACCGCAACCCGCCCCTGCGCTATGGCGTGCAGGCGGCGGCCTTCGGCAGCGGCGGGCTGTTCGGGCTACTCGCGCCGTATTTCCTGTGGACGGGCGTGCCCGAGGTCGGGGCCAAGGCCCCGCTGCTCACCGCGCCGCCCGCCCTGATGTTCCAGCCGCGCGCCGCCGCGTTCGCAGCCACCGTCTACCTGCAGCGCCTGCTCAAGCAATACCGCATCGATGACCATGCCGACATCAAGGCCGGCTGGGCCAGCCCGACGCTGTTGACCAGCGCGCGCGGCGGCAAGGACTACCAGGACGTGCGCGCCCGATTCCTCGCCGACGCCAAGACCCTCGGGGTCGACCTCACCGACGCCACCACCATCCCGCCGAAGCTCGATGCATCCACGTGGCCCGGCGTCCCCGCCGTGTTCGCCGGCCTCGTCGGCGCATGGCCCAAGGAGCTCGCATGACCCCCGATCTTCGCTGCTACGGTGACGACATCCAGGCCCTCGCCGACCTGGTCCCCGACGTCGACCTGCGCTCGCCGCTGGATACGCACACCTGGTTTCGCCGGGAGTGGCAGCCGATCGCCGAGACCCTCGGCTTCGCCCAGCAGCTCGCCGCGGCGCCGACGGCGATCCCGACGACGGCCGACCGCGCCGCCGCGATGACCCTGACCGGCCTCGCCGCATTCGAACGCTCGCTGTACGAGGCCCGCATCAGCGTGACCGACCCGCAGGCGCGCACCCAATCCATGGTGCTCCAGCAGCTGACCGCCGCCGGGCACGCCCGCGGCGAGCTGTGGCGCGTGACCGCCGACCCCACGACCCTGTCGACCGGGGCCTGCTACGCCGAGGGCGGCGGCTCGCTGCGCGCCTTCTATCCCGATACGGCCCCGGGCTACTTCGGCGAGGGCTGGCCGGGCCCGCCGCCGCGGGCCGAGAGCGCGTGCGGCTGGACAACCCCACTCGTGCTCCACCTCGGCACCTTCCCGTGGGTCTACAGCTCGCGCCTCGAGGCGGTCGGCCCGGGTCTGCGCTGGACCTCGTCGAGCGCACAGCCAGCCCTGGAAGGCCTGTACGTCGCGGGCAGCCTGATGGAGCCCGCGACCAACCTCCGCCAGGATGCGCGCCAGGTCGCCGCCATCTTCCGCCACTTCACGGCTCACACCGCGTCGCTGCTCGCCCGGCTCCCGCGATTCCCGTCGAGCGGGGCCGAGACCGGCCGCCTGTACCGGCGCGGCCACTTCCTGCACGTGCATCAGGGCAGCCTCCATATCACCGGCCTTGACGGCCCGCGCGGCCTTGTCGCAGCTCCCGCGTACAACTATGTGCTGCGCCGATTCGCCTGCTTCTTCGCGATTCGCCGCGCGGCCCTCCGGGCCCTATCGACGCTGCCCGCCGACGTCCAACAGATCGCCGCGACCTCGGCCGATCCCTGCATGCGCCAGCACGTCGAGGAGATGGCGCGCGCGGGCTGAACATTCCGCGACCGTCCCCCCGAAAGCCGTATGATCATCGACCCCAACAATCGCCTCTTCGATCGGGTGCCGGACATCTTTACCAGTCCGTACCCCGGCGCCGACGTCTACGCGGACAAGGCCTTCGAGACCCTCATGCAGCGGCATCAGGGCAAGGACCAGCAGACGATCGGCGCGGCGATCCTCAGCCAGGCTGGCGCGCAAGCCTGGAACCAGGCGACCCAGATGCTGTGGAAGACCAAGGCGACGATCGCGGGCGACCTCCTCGGCGATGTCTGGTCCAAGGTCGCGTGGGTCAATCCCAAGACCGACGCGATCGCCGGCATCCTGGCCGAGGTGCCCTTCGCGCTCACCACAGATCCCGCCCTGCTCGTCGGCGCGATGGCTAACGTGGCGCTTGACCTCGCCCTCAACGCGGTCTCGGCCATTCCCGTGGCCGGCTGGATCATCGGCATCGTGGTCGGCATAGGTCGGGCGCTCGCGGGCCTGTTCAAGGGGCTGCTCAAAGACGGCTCCGCGTCACCCGATGAACGCGCGCGCCTGCCCTGGGGGCGATACAACCGGGACATCGATCAAGAGTGGGTCCGCACGTTCATCAAGATCGACGCGGCGGGGGTCGACTGGACCCCGATGTTTGCCCCGCCGACCGACGCGATCCCATGGCAGCTCCTGGACGGCGTCGATCAAGATGACTCGAAGCGCATGCTCGGCCAGGTACTCGCGCCGTTCGCGAACAAGACCGTCGCCTACAACGGCATGTACGGCTGTCTGCCGGGGACCTTCCGCGTCGCGGGCCTCCTCCAACACCGCGGCCGCCCGCAGCCACCCGTCGAGGATCTGCGCTTCTACAACGACGGCACCATCATCCAACAATACGGCGACTTCACGCAGACCGGCGACTTCTTCCCCGCGCTGCAACAGCTCGCCGGCACCACCTGGCAGCAGATCGCAGCCGGCGGCCCGGACGCGTACAAGGTCGACTGCATGAAGCTCGAGAAGCTGTGGCGCGACTGGTTCAGCGCGCTCTACACCTCCGCGATGGAGCAGGGCTACGGCACCTACCTGCTGCAGTACCTCGCGCGCGAGGTTCATGGCGAGTGGCGCCTCGGCGCCAGCGCATCCGGCATCCTGTCCCCGGCCGCGACCGACTGGGAGCCGGTGCCGCTGGTCACGCCCGGCACCTTTAAAGACGGCGCCCTCGCGACCCCAAAGTCGCGCACCACCTGCCTGTACACCGACGCGATGGTCAACGGTGCGCGGGTCACCAGCGGCGACATGGGGCGACGGTGGTCGCGCGACGCCAAGACCGGCGAGTTCATCGCGCCGCCCCGCTCGTCGTGGGCGGGCCGGGAGGGTCACCTCTGCGTCCCGTGGCCGCCCGGCGACCTGCTGCTTTCGAAGTATCGACGTGCCGACGACGCGATCATCACCCCGGCCGTGCGCGCCGTAGCGCAGCTCCAGCGCAGTCGCCTCTCGCGGAGCCTCGACTGCGCGTACGTCCGCCCGATCGCGGTCGGAGACCGCCCAGCCTACGCTGCGTTCGCCGACAACCCGTCGCTGCGCGACCATTGCATCGACATGCGCAAGCGCCTTTTAAAACATCCCGGGCGGATGCAGGTCGAGTACGAGACCGTGCGCCAGGTCGACCCGGAGTACGCGGACGCGCTGCGTCAGGCGGGGGTCCCCACCACGGCGATCCAGCGGGCCGCGGCCAAGATGAAATTTGCGGGTACCGCGGCGAATGAGCCGCTCGACCCCCGGCAGCCGCCGCCCGTTCGCCCGCTGCCGCTCCAGGGCGGGTTGCCTTTCGATCCGAACCCCGACGACGGCCAGGCCGGCCGACGCTGGCTCGGCCCTGCTGTGCTCGGGGGCGCCGCGCTGGTGACGGCGATCAGCGTCGCGGTCGGCGTCACGCGAAGCCGACGATCCAGCATACACACATAGTCGAGTTCGAGGTGTCGGTGCGTGGATACGCCCGGCACGCATGCATGAGCGTGAAGGAGGATTGCTATGGCGAAGGGTTACATCATCGAGGAGATCCGCGCGTCGGTCCGACTGCGCGATCCGGAGAGCGGCAAGAGCATCGAGGTCCCGCTCGAGACCGGCGGACACTGGACGCCAGCGCCCGCGCGCGGCGAGCATGTCCCCCGAAGCGAGCCGGCCAGGCGCGAGGACAGGGCCCCAAAGGCCCCAGATGCCCCAGCGATGAAGGCCGCGGATGCAATGCGCGCACCCAAGCCGGAAGCGCCGAAGGTCGCGGATACGACGCGCGCAGCCAAGCCGGAGGCGCCGAAGGCCGCCGAGGAGCCCGTCAAGCGTCGCAAGCCACGCAGCGACAAGGCCCAACGTGGGAAGACGAATGCCCGCAAGTCGCCGCGCACCGGCGAAGCCGCCGAGCAGAAACCCGGCGACGAGGTCTCGCTCGCGTCGCCCGAGGTCCGCACGCGCCGGGTCGACATGCAGCACCTCTCGTCCGAGGACGCCGATGCGTGGGCGAAGCTCCAGGCCGACCTGCGCCACATGCGTGGGCGGCAGGGTGGCAAGAAGGGCGGCCTCGGATGGAAGGAGACGACCGACGCCGGGCGTAGCGGCCTGATCGCGCGCTCGGGCAACGGCGCCTACAAGATCCTCCACGCGGGCGCCGACACCTACGGGCTGTTCTACGAGTGGGACAACGGCACGTACGAGCGCCTCGCCTGCGGCCGCGCCGAGGACCTCATGAACCTGGCCACCGAGCAAGCCCAGGACGGCCCCCCAGCGCCGCCACCGACCAAACTCAGCCTCGAGCTCGCGCGGCTCGTCTGTGGCAACGCCGAGCAGAAAGCCTCCGCCGCCGAGCGCCTCGAGCCGGTCTTTCGCGAGGTCGACGTGTCCCCGGACGCCGAGCCGGTGATCGAGGACAAGCCCGAACCCCGGACACGGCGAGCCAAGGAGGCGGCCAACGATGAGGTCCCCGCGGCTCCGGCGATGGCCGTCGACCCGGCCATGGATCAGCAGCTCGTCGAATCGCTGAAGAAGGCGCTCGCGGAGCTCGAGGAGTGACGTTTATGTCGGACAACGCATCCACGGCCCCGGGCCGCCTCTATCGCGTGGGCAAGCACTGGTACGTCGATACCGCGCTGCTGCAGGGCATCGCGCGCCGGCTCACCGTCGAGCCGATGCAGGGCGGATATCAGATCCTCGCGCCGGCCGGCCTCGTACGCTGCACGTCGGCCAGCGGCCTCGCGCTGCCGGGTCAAACCGGCGCGCTGTACCGCTGCCAGGGCCAGAAGCCCGAGCAGGACATTGGCGCACGCCTGCGCAAACTCGCGGGTGCCCTCGGAGCCGACGCGCTCGGCGGCGAATGGGAGCAGTGGCCGACCGGCGCCCTCACACCCGCGCCTGCGAAGACCGGCTGCGCCTCGTGCAGCGCCGCCGCGCCGGCCAAGGCCGCGTGCGGCTGCGCCTCGTGCAGTGGCGCGGCGCCCAAGAAAACTGCGTGCGGCTGCACCGAGTGCCAGTCGGGCGGTGCGTGCTCCTGCGGCGGTGCCCCGCACACGCACGAAACCGAACCCCAATCGTTCCTCGAGCGGCTCATCGTCAGCGAGACGCTCGGCACGGTCCGGCCGCAGATCCTGGCCGGCGGCGCCATCGTGCTCTACCCGGCGCAACACGGCGCCCCCGCGTGGGCCTGTGGCCGCTACCACGAGTGCATCGCCTCGATCCTGCGCTTCCCGGACGTCGCCGAGGACGAGTGGATCGCCGTCACCGAGTTTCGCCAGGGCAAGCTGGCGATCCGCTGGGGCGTCGTCCTCGACCGCCAGCGCACGCTGATGCTGGGCGAGATTTTACAGATGGTCGCACGCCTCGCCGACCGCGCCGCACGCACGAAGTCGCTGACGCCGGCTGCCCCGTCGAAGCACACCCCCGGCTTTGGCGCGTGGGAGATGGCGATCGAGATGACCCGGCGAAACGGCTTCTGTGAGCGCTGCCCGTACCGCCTCGGCAGCAACCTGCGCTGCCCGGGGTGCCGGCAAGTCCATCGACATCCCACCGCCAACGCCGCCCAGGAGACCACGATCGCCAGGATCCTCGGCGAGCAGGCCGAACTCCGCACGACGCCGCCGTCGGTCCTGAAAACCCTCGCCCAGGCCATCGCCACCAGCAACGCGAACAACCCGAACGAGCCGCTGAGTGATCGCTTCTTCGTCCAGCTCGAGCGTGATGTCCTGCTCGCATTGCAGCCGCTCGGGCTGGGTACGCGCGAGACGGAGGCCGTGCTCGAGATCGCCGAGCTCCTGCCATTCGATGCGCAGATCGCGGTCGGCGCGGCGGCTCGCCAGGAGGCCGCATGACCGCCCAGGCTCAGGTATTCGCGCAACTGCTCCCGCGCTGGCGCGCCTCGCTGCCGCCGGAGTTCCCCCGCCCGTACTTCGACGACTTCGTGCTGCGCATGCGGCCGACCCTTGAAATGCTGGTCGGCGCCTGGATGGCGCGCCGCAAAACAAAGGGCAGCGGTGACGCGGCGCCCGAGTCGTGGACCAAGGGCGCCCGCACGAAGCGAAACCTCGAGGCGATGCGCATCGTCGCCACCCGGCGCCCACAGGACATGACCGCCGACGAGCGCCGCCTGGTGCTCGGCTACAGCGGCTGGGGCGGGCTTTCGATCGAGGAGGTCATGGACCAGTTCCCGCCGGGCCTCGTACCCAGCGAGTTCGCGCTCATCCATGAGTACTACACGCCGACGATCGTCGCCGAGGCCATCGCCGACCTCGTGTGCCCGCTGCTCGCCGGGCTCGCCGGCTTCGACGGCGTCGTGCGGGCCTTCGAGCCGAGCGTCGGCATCGGCCGGCTCGTGCGCGCGATGGGCCCGCCGCGCTGCCTCGTCACCGACGCGCGTTATAAAGAGACCCGCTGGACCGCGGTGGAGCTGTCCGACGTCAGCGCCAAGATGTTCGCGGCGATGCGCCCGGATGTCGAGCTGTATGCGATGTCGCTCGAGCAATGGATGAGCGAGCACGCCGCGCGCTATCAGGGCACCCTCGGCCTCGTCCTCGCCAACCCGCCCTACGGCCAGCGCGGCGAGTTCGCCTTACAGGACAAACACCCGGACTACCAGGAGCGGGCCTCCTACGCGTACTTCATGCGCCGCAGCCTCGACCTGCTGGTGCCGCGCGGCCTCGGCGTGTTCGTCATCCCCTCGGGTTTCCTGACCGGCGCACAGCATCGCAAGCTCCGCGAGCGCGTGCTGCTGCGCCACCACCTCGAGGTCGCCTTCCGGCTCCCGAGCGAGACCACGACCGGCAAGGACCTCTTCCCCGGCGCACACAACGTCGTCGACGTGCTGGTCTGGCGCGCCCGCGGCGGCGAGCTCAAGCAGGTCGACCCCGGCGACGAGTTCATCCTCGACGGCGCCTACTTCAAGGAGCATCCCGCGCACATCCTCGGCACCGAGGGCGAGAAGGGGGACGCCAACGCCCCGCCGGGCAAGAAGCGCCTGCGCTACCACGTGATCGGCGACTTCACCGGCTTCCCCGCGTTCACTCCGCGACCGGTCTGCCAGAGCTGCGCCATCCAGAGCCTGCCGACCTTCGAGGCCACGCCGGTCACCACCGTGACGCGCGACCTCGCCGACGAGCCCGATGACGCGAGCAGCGACCTGCGCCAAGCGCTGGACCTCGGCCGCCGCGTCGACCGCTACCTCGCGCTCGTCGCCGCCGAGGACCCCCGCGCGCTCGGCCTGTGGCCCGAGCTGACCGAGGCCCTGCGCAACCTGCAGCACACGCCCGCGCTCCGGGCCCACGGCGGCAACCCGTGGCGCTGGCC
>NZ_JACCSO010000752.1 GCF_013812955.1 Nannocystis sp.
GGCCAGCGCCACCTCGGCGGCTGGCAGCGTAGCGAGGTCGAGCTCGGCGTAGACCGGGCGCGCGCCCTCGGGCAGCCCCCAGGCCGCGACCAGGTCCGGGTGCAGCTCGCCGAACACACCGACGACAGCCGCGTCCGCCCCGGTCTCGCCGTGGCTCGCGGCCAGCTGCGCCTGCACGCCCGGGTGCAGCCAGCTCACACCTGGCCCTCGAGACAGGTGTAACGTCAGACCGAAGCGTGCGAGCGCCTGCGCGACCGCGCCGCTCAGGGCTCGCGGCTCCGGGCTGCCCTTGCCGCCGGCGTGCAGCAGCAGACCGGCGACCGTGCGCTCCTCCGGCAGCTGGACGTCGACCTCGCGGGTGCCGGGCGGGAACTGCTCGGGGCGCCGCTCTCCGGCGGCCCAGGCGTAGACCCGGCCGATCTCGAACAGACGCACCGGTCGGCCGTGGCGCGCCGCGTTGTGGGCCAGCGCGTCGAGCAGGCCCGGCAGCAGGTGCGTGCGCATCACGCCGGCGCCGCGCATCGGATTGGCGACGCGCACGTACCTGGCCTCGGGGACAGCCTGCTCGAAGTGCTGCAGCTTGTCCTCGGCGACGAAGGCCAGCGAGACGATCTCGTGCAGGCCGGCCTCGCGCAGGCCGTCTGCGAGGCGGTCGATGCGGGCCGTCATCGGATCGAGCGCGGCCGCGGGCCGGGCCTCGCGCGGCACCGAGGCTCGCGCCGGCACGTGCTCGAGGCCGTGGTGGCGCATGATCTCCTCGATCAGATCGACCTCGATCTGCAGGTCGGGGCGATGGGTCGGCGGATCGCACTGCCAGGCCGCCGGATCGTTCGTATCGACCTCGATCTCGAGGCCGTGCAGGATCTCCCGCATCTTCGGATCGGGCACCGCGATCCCGAGCAGTTGTTGCACACGAGCCGGGCGCAGCGTGATCTCCGGGCGCGGCGGTCGCTGGCCGAGCGCCTCCGTCCGGGCCACGCAGCGGCCGCCCGCGAGGTCCTCGAGCAGGTTCAGGGCCCGCAAGGCCGCGCCCTCGAGGCCGAGCCCATGATCGACCCCGCGCTCGAAGCGATGCGAGGCGTCGGTCGCCAGTCCGTGGCGGCGAGCGCTCGCGCGGACCCCCGGCGGCGCGAACCATGCCGCCTCGAGCAGCACGTCGTGCGTCGTACCGTCGACCATCGAGCCGGCCCCGCCCATCACGCCGGCGAGCGCCTGGGCGTCGTCCGCGTCGGCGATCACCAGATCGTCGACCTCGAGGCTGCGGTCGGTGGCGTCGAGGGTGCGCAGCGCCTCCTCGCGGTTCGCCATGCGGACCACCACCCTGCCCTCCGCCAGCTTGCTGCGGTCGAAGGCGTGCAGCGGCTGCCCGAACTCGAACAGCACGAAGTTGGTGATATCGACGACGTTGGAGATCGGTCGCAGCCCGAATCGGTGCAGGCGCACGCGCAGCCACAGCGGCGAGGGTCCGACCTTCACGTCGGTCAGCGCGAAGCCGAGATACCGGCCGCAGCGCTCCGGGGCCGTGATCGTCACCAGGGCCGGATCCTCGGGCGCCATCGTGGTCCGCATCGCCGGCAGGCGCAGGGCCCCGCCGAGCCTGGCCGCGACATCGCGGGCGACGCCGACGTGGCCGAGCGCGTCCGGTCGATTCGGGGTCACGCCGAGCTCGAGCATCGTATCGATCATGCCGGGCAGCCGGGTGTGCAGCGGCGTCCCGGCCGCGAAGTCATCGGGCAGGATCAGGATCCCGTCGCCCTCGGCGCCGATGTCGAGCTCCGTCTCCGAGCAGATCATTCCCTGCGAGGCCACGCCGCGCAGCTCGCGAGCGGCGATCTCCAGGCCGCCGGGCAGCATCGCTCCGATCGGCGCGAAGGCCACCTTGCCGCCGATCGCCGGCAAGTTGCTCGCGCCGCACACCACGGAGAGGATCTGCTGGCCGTCGAAGAGCTCGACGACCGTCAGCTTGCTGGCCTGCGGGTGCGGGGTCTTGCCGCGGATCTCCCCGACCACGATCGTCTCGAGTCCGGCCCCCTTGGCATGCACGCCCTCGACCTCGAGCCCGAGCCCGGTGAGGAGCTTCGCCAGCTCGGCGGGCGCCGGCAGCTCCCCGGGGAGGTCCAGCAGGGTGGTCAACCAGGTGTATGAGATCAGCACGGGAACTGCTCCAGGAAGCGGATGTCGCCCTCGAACATGAGGCGCAGGTGGGGGATCCGGTGGAGCATCATCGTCATGCGATCGATGCCGAAGCCGAAGGCCCAGCCGGTGTAGATCTCCGGGTCGATCCCGCAGGCCGACAGCACCTTCGGATGGACCATGCCGCAGCCGCCGATCTCGATGAAGCCGCTGCCCTTGCACAGGCTGCAGCCGCTGCCGCGACAGAACGGGCACCCGAGGTCGAACTCCGCCCCGGGCTCGACGAAGGGGAAAAACGACGGCCGAAACCGGACCTCGAGCCGGTGCCCGAAGAAGTCCTCCGTGAAGGCCATTAGCGTCGCCTTGAGGTCCGCCAGCGTCACGCCCTCGTCGATATAGAGGCCCTCGATCTGGTGGAACATCGGGCTGTGCGTCGCGTCGTCGTCGCAGCGAAACGTCGCCCCCGGCGCGACGATCCGGATCGGCGGCTTCCGGGTCCGCATCGTCCGGATCTGCACCGGCGAGGTGTGCGTGCGCAGCACCAGCTCCTGCATCGCCGGCCCGTCGGGCGTCAGCCCGTGCATACGCGGCGCCTCGATGAAGAAGGTGTCCTGCATGTCCCGCGTCGGGTGGTCCTTCGGGACGTTGAGGTCGTCGAAGTTGAAGCGCTCGCCCTCGATGTGGGGCCCGACCGCGACATCGAAGCCGAGGCGAATGAAGGTCTCGGACAGCCGCCGCCGCGTCTGCGTCAGGGGGTGCAGGCTGCCCTGCGGCGGCCGCAACGGCGGCATCGTCAGATCGACGATGCGCTCGAGGTCCCGGGCCCGGGCCTCGCCCTTGATGAAGTCTCGCCGCTGCTCGAGCGCCGCCTCGATCGCGTCGCGGACCCGATTCCAGGCCGCGCCGAAGGCCTTGCGCTCGGCGGGCGGGATCTTGCCCATCTCCCCCTTGAGCAGGGTGATGCTGCCCTTCTTGCCGACGTAGGCCACTTCCAGCTCGTACAGAGCCTCCGCGGTGGTCACCTGGGCGAGGGCCGCATTGAACTGTTCGACCTGCTGATCGAGGCGGTTTGGCACGTCTTGATTCCTCTCGTACGCGCGGCGCAGTCTGCCCGAATCCTTCTCGCTTGGGCAGCGGCCGGCGACCTCAGGGCGGCCCTTGCAGCGAGCCCAATAGAAAACCGACGCCGGGCCTGACAGCCCAACGTCGGAATATAGCCCCCAGGATCAGGGAATGCCGCGACTACGCCAGGCTCGGACTGGGCTCTATTGAGAAACAGAGCCCCGAAACCCGAGCTACAGCGCTGCGCGGGCCGCCGCGACGACCTGACCGAAGCCGGTCGGGTCGAAGATGGCGAGGTCCGAGAGGACCTTGCGATCCAGGGCGATGCCGGCCTTGCCGATGCCCTCGATGAAGCGGCTGTAGCTCATCCCGGACAGGCGAGCGGCAGCGTTCAGGCGCACGATCCACAGGCGACGCATGACGCGCTTGAGGCCCTTGCGGCTGGTGTACATGTGCATCCACGCGTGGTGCACGGCCTCGAGGGCCCTGCGGAACATGCGGGAGCGGCCGCCGCGAAAGCCCTTGGCGGCCTTCAGGATGCGGTTACGACGACGGCGAGCTTTAAATCCACGTTTTGCGCGAGGCATGGTTCAGGGTCTCCCGTTCGGAAGCATGATGTGGATGCGCACCTGGTCGGGCTCGGAGACGCACATCGTCCCCTTGAGCTTGCGGATGCGGTCCGACTTCTTCTTCGTCAGGATGTGGTTCTTGTGCGAGTGCTTGCTCTTCACTCTACCCGTCGAGGTAAAGCGGAAGCGCTTCTTCGCGCCCGAATGGGACTTCATCTTTGGCATGGGCTGGTCCGAAGGGGGGGCTTATGTACCCCAGGCATGAGGGGTAGGCAAGAGCCCGGACGCCTGCGAGTACCGCTGACGTCGGGCTTTTTGCCAGTCGATTGTTTTGGGCTAGCTCACATCGTGGCGTGATGGGAGCCGCCGGGGCCGGCCACCGATCGCCACGCGATCGGCGCCAACCCGGGAGTTGTCACTCCGTGGTGTCCGGGTCATCGACGATGTCGTCGAGACCGGTCGTGTCGTCGATGAGGTCGTCATCGTAGTCGTCATCATCGTCGTCGTCGGTCGCCTCCCCGGCAGGGGCGGCGGCAGCGGCAGCGGCGGCAGCAGCCGCGGCAGCAGCAGCAGCAGCCGCGGGATGGATCGGGCGGGGCGTAAAGGCGACGACCGGGCGATCGGCCTTGGGCACGGCGACCTTGGGCATGTCGCGCTTGGGCTTGGGTCCGAGGACCATGTTCATGCGGTTACCCTCCATCTGCGCCATTTGCAGGATGAGGGTCACATCGGCGAGCACACGAATGACCTTCTCGAGGATCTTCCGGCCCGTTTCCGGGTGGGTGATCTCGCGGCCGCGGAACTGAACCACCAGCTTGACCTTGTCGCCTTCTTCGATGAAGCGACGGATGTGCCGGGTCTTGAAGTCGAAGTCGTGGTCGTGGGTCTTCGGCCGGAACTTGACCTCTTTGAGCTCGGTGGTCTTCTGGTGCTTCTTGGCCTCGCGGTCGCGCTTGGCCGTCTCGTACTTGAACTTCCCGTAGTCCATGATCTTGCACACCGGGGGCACGGTCTTCGGGTTGACTTCAACCAGCTGAAGACCGAGCTCATCGGCGCGGGACATGGCTTCGTGGGTGGGCATGATGCCAAGCTGCTCGCCCTTGTCGTCGATGACGCGCACTTCCTTGACTCGGATGCGGCGACCGACGCGATGGGTCTCTACGCGCGGCTTGGGTTTGGATTGTCTGCGGCCGATGGTCTTACTCCTTCAAGAGATGGGCGCCCGATCAGGTGACGAGGTGCTAGAGACCCGCCAGGCGCGGGCGACAGTGTGCGAGCGTTCGCGGCCGCGCGTCAAGCCGCCATCGCCGGAACCGGGCCGATTTTGTGCCCCCACCGGCCGATTGCGGCCCGCCCCCGATCAGGGGATCCGCACGGCCCCGTGGGATCCGTGACCCTGCGAGGCGGTTAGGAGGCGGATAGGAGGCGGATGCGAACCCGGTGTGCCGGGCCCGGCGGCGCCGAGCAAGCGAGCTCGGCATATCACCACCCGGGATCTTCAGCCCCGGGTCGTTCGCCCTGGCGTCGTCAGCCCGGAATCGTCGCCTCGATCGCGAGGCGATCGACGAAGGTCGCCAGCGACTCGAGCTCGCCGGTCTGCCCCTGGCGGCTGCGCGGGGCGACGCCGCGGGCCTCGACCTCCTTGTCGCCGAGCACCAGCATGTAGGGGACGCGCAGCAGCGTCGCCTCGCGGATCTTGAGGCCGAGCTTCTCGCTGCGCAGGTCGGTCTCCACGCGCAGCCCGCGGGCCTTCAGCGCCGCCTCGACCTCCTTCGTCCACTCGTGGTGGGCGTCGGTGATCGGCAATACGGCCACCTGCACCGGCGCCAGCCAGGTCGGGAAGCGACCGGCGACGTGCTCGAGATACACCCCGAAGAAGCGCTCGAGGCTGCCGAGCATGGCCCGGTGGATCATCACCGGGCGATCGCGGGAGTCGTCGGCGGCCACGAACTCGAGGCCGAAGCGCTCGGGCAGCTGGAAGTCGAGCTGCACGGTGCCCAGCTGCCAGGAGCGGCGCAATGCGTCCCGGACCTTGAAGTCGATCTTCGGGCCGTAGAAGGCGCCGTCGCCCTTGTTGATCTGGTACTTCAGGCCCGCGGCGTCGAGCGCGGCCATCAGCGCCGACTCGGCCCGGTCCCAGGTCTCCTGCTCGCCGAGGAACGCCGCAGGCCGGGTGCTGACCTCGATCTCCGGATCGTCGAAGCCGAAGGTGCGATAGCACTCGAGGATCATGGCCGTGACCTTGGCGATCTCCTCGCCGACCTGTTCGGACATGCAGAAGATATGCGCGTCGTCCTGGGCGAAGCTGCGGACCCGCGTCAGGCCGTGCGTCACGCCCGCGCGCTCGTAGCGGTGCAGGCGACCGAAGTCGGCGAAGCGCACCGGCAGCTCGCGGTAGCTGCGGCGGGTCTGGCGAAACAGGATGCAGTGCCCCGGGCAGTTCATCGGCTTCACGCCGAATTCCCGCTCGTCGATGGTGCACGCGAACATGTTGTCCTTGTAGTGCTCGTAGTGCCCGGAGGTCCGAAACAGCTCCATGTCGAAGATCTGCGGGGTGATGATCTCCTCGTAGCCGTGCCGGCGGTACAGCTGGCGCACGTAGGTCTGCAGCAGGTTGTAGATGGTCGTGCCGCGGCCGGTGAAGAACGGGCTCGCCGGCGCGATCGGGTCGAAGTGGAACAGGCCCAGCTCCTTGCCGAGCTTGCGATGATCGCGGGCCTTCGCCTCCTCGAGCATCTTCAGATACTCCTTCAGCTCCTTGCGGTCGGAGAAGGCGGTCCCGTACACGCGCTGCAGCTGCGGCCGCGACTCGTCGCCGCGCCAGTAGGCGCCGGCGATGCTCATCAGCTTGAAGGACCGGATCTGGGCGGTGTTGGCGACGTGTGGCCCGCGGCACATGTCGACGAAGTCGCCGCTGCGGTACAGCGTCAGCGGCGCGTCCGTGGGGATCGCCGCGATCGCCTCGACCTTGAAGGTCTCGCCGATGCTCTCGAAGAACTTGATCGCATCCTCGCGCGAGATCTCCTCGCGTTTGAAGGGATGCTTGCCGTCGACCTCGGCCTGCATCGCCGCCTCGATCTTCTCGAAGTCCTCGGGGACCAGGCGGTGCGCCATCTCGATGTCGTAATAGAAGCCCTCGGCGGTGTGCGGGCCGAAGGCCAGCTTCGCGTCCGGCCACAGCTTCTTGATCGCGGCCGCCATCACGTGGGCGGCGCTGTGCCGCAGGGTCTCCAGAGGCGACAGGTCCGGGACGGACGGGTCGATCATGTGCTGGATCTCGTGCTCGTGTTCGTCGGCCATGGGGGCACGAAGACTACACAAGCCGGCGGCCTCGCGCGAGATCGGGGCGGCCCTATCGTCGCAGCCCGGACGCCGAAACGTAGGGATGGACCTGCAGAAACAAGAAGACCCGCCGCGGCGAACCGGGCGGGTCTTCTCTTCCTGTAGGACCGGACGGTTTCGAACCGTCGACCCCTACCGTGTCAAGGTAGTGCTCTACCACTGAGCTACGGCCCTGCGGGTCCCTCACTTGCGCGAGGGGCGACCTAGATACCCGCGTGCGCCGCGTCGGTCAAGCCTGATCGCGCAGGGAAGCGCCGATACCTCGACCTCATGGTCGGGCGTCATCGGGTCAGGCGTAGAGCAGGTCGATCAGCCCCTGGGACCGTCCCAGGACCTCGCGGCGGCGGACTCTGCCGGTCGGCGTCAGCTCGCCGGTGGCCTCGCTGAACTCGGCCGGCGGGATGGTGAAGCGACGGATCGCCTCGAAGTTGGCGAGGTCGGCGTTCAGCCGGTCGATGTGGCCCTGAACCACCTGTCGAACGCGCGGGTGACGCGCCAGATCACCATAGTTGCGACATCCGAGGCCCTCGCGCCGCGACAGCGCCAGCATCACCTCGCGGTCGAGAGCGATCAGCGCGACCAGGTGCGTCCGACCTTCGCCGGCGACCACCGCGTGGGCGATCCCCTCGCCGAGCTGGAGCCGGCCCTCGAGCGGCAGCGGCGCGATGTTCTTGCCGCTCGACAGCACGATCAGGTCCTTCTTGCGGTCCGTGATCATCAGGAAGCCGTCGCGCAGCTCGCCGATGTCGCCGGTGTGCAGCCACCCCTGCGCATCGAGCACCGCCGCGGTCTCCTCCGGCAGGCCGCGATAGCCCTCCATGACGCCGGCCCCACGGACCAGGATCTCGCCGTCGTCGGCGATCCGCAGCTCACAGCCGGGCATCGCCGGTCCGACCGTGCCGAAGCGGAACCGGTCCGGGCGGTTGACGTTGGTCGCGCCGGTCGTCTCGGTCAGGCCATAACCCTCGAGGATCAGGATGCCGACCGCGTGAAAGAACTCGGCGACCTCGCGGCGAAGCGCCGCCCCGCCAGATACGAAGAAGCGCAGGCGACCACCAAATTGTTCTCTGATCTTCGCAAAGAACAGCCGATCGGCGAGGTTCGACTTGAGGGCGAGCGCCCCGGGCAACGCCTGCCCGCGCTGGCGGCACATGCTGACCTTGCGACCAACCTCCATGCAGCGCTCGAAGGCCGCCCGGCGGACCGGATTGCTGGCCTCGATCTCGGCGAGGATCCGGTTGTAGAACTCCTCGTAGATCCGCGGAACCGCACACATATACGTGGGCGCGACCTCCTGAAATGCGGCGGTCAGGCCGGCCCCCGCCGGCGCGAACGAGGTCACCGCCCCCTGCTCCACCGCGCCCCACAACAGGTGACGGGCGAACATGTGGGCCAGCGGCAGCACCATCAGCTGCTCGTCCGAGCGGTCGGCCGCGATCACGTTTTTGATCGCCCAGGCCTTGTAAACGATGTTCTTGTGGCTGAGCACCACGCCCTTGGGCACGCCCGTGGTCCCCGACGTGTAGACGTAGGTGAAGGGGTCGGCGAGGCTCAGATCGAGCGCCAGGGCCGCCAGGGTCGGCCGCTGCTGCTCGAGCGCGGCCTCGCCGGCCAGTTGAAGCTGGTCGAAGGCGAGGTCGCCGGGCAGCGGCCGGGGGTCGAGCACGATGAAGCGACGCACCGCCGCGATCGCCTCCGCGTGCTCCGGCGCCCGCAAGCGCTGGGTCCGCCCGGGATCGCTGACGATCACCGCGACCGCCCCGCTGTCCTGGATCACATAGGCCGCCTGCTGGGGCGTGCTCGAGGGATAGATCGGCACGCTGACCGCGCCGACCAGCGCGATCGCAAGGTCGCATAGCGCCCACTCGACGCGGGTCGCCGCGATCAGGGCGATCCGCTCGCCCCGCTGGATCCCGAGCTCGGCGAGCAGCCCGGCGGCGATCGCCTCGCTCGCCCGCAGCCAGTCGCGCCAGGTCAGGCAGCGCCAGACCCCGTGATGCTTGTAGCGAAGCGCCGGCAGATCGGGCGTGCGCTGGACGCGCGCCATCAGCATCTGCAGTACGTTGGGGTGGTTTAGACCCTCGGCCGGGTTAGGCACGAATGCGACGGAGGCCATGGACGCAGTTCCTGAACTACCATGAAGGCCTTCCGGCCGCGACCGGCAGCCGCCGGGTCCGCCTCGAGGAGGTCCGGCATCGCCCCTGCCATCGCCCCTGGATCGCCCCTCCCCTGGGTCTGAACGAGCACCGCGGTCGGCGCCCCCAAGCGCCCGCCTTTTTGTAGTAGAGGAAGAGGCCCCGCGATGTCCACCCTCGTCGGAACCAGGATCGACAAGTACGAGATCCAGAGCGAGGTCGGCCACGGCGGAATGGCGGTCGTCTATCGCGGTCTCGACACGGTCCTGAACCGCGAGGTCGCGATCAAGGTCCTGCACCCGCACATGGCCGCGCGCGAGGAGTCGCGGGCGCGACTGCGACGCGAGGCGCTGACCGTCGCCCGCCTGCGCCACGAGAACATCCTCGAGATCTACGACTACTCCGGCGAGAACGCCGCCGAGAGCTTCCTGGTCACCGAGTTCATCCACGGCATGACCCTGCGCGAGTGGCTGGACACGCGCTGGCGACCGCGCCCCGCCCTCGCGGCGCTGGTCGTGCACCGCCTGTGTGTCGCCCTCGGGCACGCGCACAAGATCGGCATCGTCCACCGCGACATCAAGCCGGAAAACGTGATGATCCGCGACGATGGCTGCCTGAAGCTGATGGACTTCGGCATCGCCCAGATCATCGATCATCAGAAGCTGACCATGACCGGCCAGCTGCTCGGCAGCCCGGCCTACATGGCCCCGGAGCTGATCAGCGGCAAGCCGATCGACGCCCGCACCGACCTGTTCGCGGTCGGCATCATGCTCTACCAGCTGGCGACCGGGACCCTGCCCTTCTCCGGCCGCAACCCGCACGAGGTCCTGAGCCGGATCGCCGACGCCGAGTATCCAAAGGCCTGCACCGTCTGCCCGCTGGTCGACGACGAGCTCGAGACGATCATCGCCAAGGCGCTGTCACGCGAGCCCGACCTGCGCTACCAGAGCGCCGAGGACTTCGCCCGCGAGCTCGAGCGCTACCTCGAGGTCGTCGGCATCCCGGCCTCCCAGGACGAGGTCATCGCCTACTTCCTCGACTGCGACCGCTACGTCGACCAGCTCGATCAACGGGTCTGCGCCGCGCTGATGCAGCGGGCCGAGGCCGCCGCCAAGGCCGGCCACAGCGCCCGCGCGATCCGCCTGCTCGGCCGCGTGCTCGAGCTGGAGAAGGACCAGAAGCAGGCCAAGACCATGCTCTCGCGCCTGCGCACCCGCGAGCGCACGGTCCGGCGCGTGATGATCGGGGCCGCCTCGCTGGGCCTGACCGCGCTGAGCAGCGGCGCGGCGGTGCTCTGGTACATGACCCCGCCGACGGTCGAGAACCTGACGCGCGGCGAGGAGCCCGCGATCGTCGACGAGCGCCCCCGGGTCCCGGTCAAGCCGCGGCCGAACCCGCCGGCCCAGCCGCGGATCGACCCGGCCGATACAACCGGCACCACCGGCGGCACCACGGCCGTCGAACCCCAGCCGCGCAAGGGCACGACGACCCGCCCGCTCGACGCCAAGATCAACCGACCGACGCCGGCCCGCTGCAACCTGCGGATCCGCAACATGCCGGTCGCGTTGATCCACTCCGGCAGCCACACCCTGAAGATGGGCAGCGTCGCCCAGCAGCTGCGCGAGGATCTGGTCCCGGTCGAGATCGCGGACGCCACCCTGCAGATCCAGCTGACCGGGACCATGTACACCGCGGTCCAGACCCTGCAGCGCAAGGACTGTGCCGGCAACACCCTCGACTTCGAGGCCCGGCCGAAGCCGGCGACGGTCACTTTCACGGGCGCGCCGCCGAAGACCACCGTGCGCTGCATGGCCGCGCCTTGTCGCGACACCACCACCCCCTTCACGGTCGGCTCGGGGACCTTCCCGCCGATCCCGATGTCCGAGCACGAGGTGGAGATCAGCGTCGAGCTCAAGGCGATCGGCTATCAGGGCAAGGTCGACAAGTTTCGCATCCAGCCCGGCAACAACCCCCGCCCGGTCAACCTGACCGCCCTGTCCCCGCGCTGAGCGCCGGTGCGCGGCCACGTCGACGGCCACGTCGACGGCCACGTCGACGGCCACGGCGACGCCCACGTCCGAGCCCGCGCCCCTGGACCGGCAGCTGGACCGGCAGCTGGACCGGCAGGCACGGGTCCGCGCCCTCCACTTCGCTCCAGCGCCGGCAAGGCGCCGATCGACGGCTGACCCTCGCAGGTGACGCGGCCGGCAAACCGGGCTAGCATCGCCCGCCCTCCGCCGCCCTTCGCCCGTCGTCCTGCATGCGCTGGCTGTCCACTCTTATCGTCGCGCTCGTGCTGGCCACCACGGCTGCGCCGGCCGCCGCCCGCCCGCCGAACGCGCGCAGCGGCCCGCCGCCCGAACCGACGACCGAAAAAGAGAAGATCGAGGCCTCGATCAAGGCCTGGTCGGGCGGCGACTGGACCCGCGTGCGCGCCCTGCTCGAGCCGCTCGTCCAGGGTGATCGCGACCTCGCCGAGCCCGTGCACCACGAGACCGCCCTGCGCTACCTCGCCGACGCCACGCTCCAGGACCAGACCCTCGATGAGAACATCCGCCGCGAGCTGGCCACCGCGTACGTCGAGCGCCTGCTCGCCGGCTCACCCGACTGGCGCCCGCCGGTCGAGACCCACAGCCGCGAGTTCTACAGCCTCTACAACAGCCTCCGCGAGCAGCGCGACCGGGCCAGGGCCCAGAAATGCATGGGCGAGTTCAACAGCTGCCAGGCCGACCTGCAGGAGAACCAGGCCAAGCACGCGCGCCTGCTGGCCGAACACGCCGCGCTCAAGAAGGCCTTCGGCGAGCAGGAGGTCGAAGTTGTCGAGAAGGTCGCCCGCAACCGCGCCGTCGCGCTGATCCCCTTCGGCGTCGGTCAGTTCTACAACGGCCGCAAGGCGCTCGGCATCACCTTCCTCACCAGCGAGATCGTGTTCGGCGGCGTCGGCCTCGGCCTGCTGATCGCCCGGACCTTCAACTGCAGCCGCCAGAGCGGCTTCAAGCCCGGCTCGCTGTCCTGCAACGGCACCGCCCCCGGCAAGCCGGTCGTCCGGCAGCGCAACGCCGAGCAGGCGATGGGCCTGTTCTTCCTCGGCACCGTCGCCCTCGACGTCCTCATCGCCCAGATCACCTTCCGGCCCTACCTCACCGTCAAGTCGACGCGCGTCCGGCGTAGCGTCCTCGAGGCCGGCGCCGACGAGAACCGCGAGAACCGCGAGCAAAAGGGCCCCCGCGGCGACACCCCCGCCCGCCGCAGCCGCCTCGAGTCCCGTGATATTCTGCGGGTCACGCCCGGTCCGGCGTACATCCCCGGTGGCGGCGGCCTCAGCGTTCTGCTCCGCTTCTGACCGGCTCCCAGATCCAATGCCGCACCTGCAATATACCGGCCCCGACGGGACCACCCTCCGCTTCAAGCTGCTGCGGCGCCTCACCTCGATCGGCAGCTCGCGTGACTGCGACCTGGTGCTGACCGGGGCCGACATCGCGCCGACGCACTGCACCATCGAGCACGAGGCCGGCAACTTCAAGCTCGAGTCGGCGACCCGCAGCGCGCCCTTCTTCGTCGCCGGCAAGAAGCTGCGCGAGCACAACCTGCGCCACGGCGACGTGTTCGTGGTCGGCCCGGCCGAGATCAGCTTCGCCGCGATCGATCCGCCGATCAGCGCCGCCGACCCGGAGAGCGCCGCCAAGGTCCAGCTCGAGGCCATGCGCCAGCTCCAGCGCTTCTCGGAGCTGCTGCTGCGCGCCGAGAGCAGCCTCGAGGGCCTGCTCAACGAGCTGATCGATCAGGTCGTGTCGCTGACCGCGGCCAGCAAGGGCTTCCTGGTGCTCGCCGAGGGCGACAAGTACGAGGTCCGGGTCGCCCGCGGCCTCGACCGCCAGCCGGTCGACGACCCCGAGCAGCTGCTCAGCGACAAGATCATCCGCGAGGTCATCACCGCCCGCGAGCCGCAGATCATCAGCGACGCCTATCACGACATGCGCTTTCAAAACAGCATGTCGGTGATCAACCTCAAGCTCTCGAGCGTGATGTGTGTGCCGTTGATCGTGCGCGGCGAGCTGCTCGGCCTGATCTACGTCGGCAACAACAGCGTCGTGAACCTGTTCAAGCAGAGCCAGCTCGAGACCCTGCGGGTCTACGCCGCCCAGGCCGCGCTCTTCATCAAGAACGCCCAGCTGGTCAACGGCCTGCGCAGCGAGAGCGCCGGCCTGCAGCAGCGGCTGGAGAACGTCAAGTTCGGCCAGATCATTGGTTCATGCCCGCAGATGATCGACGTGTACAAGCGCGTCGACAAGGTCGCCGGCACCGACATCAGCGTGCTCGTCACCGGCGAGACCGGCACCGGCAAGGAGCTGATCGCCCAGGAGATCCACAACCGATCGCCGCGCAGCAAGGGCCCGCTGGTGACCGTCAACTGCGGCGCCATCCCCGAGAACTTGATCGAGTCGGAGCTGTTCGGCCACGTCAAGGGCGCCTTCACCGGGGCCGTCGCCGCCCAGCTCGGCAAGTTCCAGGCCGCCGACAAGGGCACCATCTTCCTCGACGAGGTCGGCGAGCTGCCGCTGCAGCTGCAGGTCAAGTTCCTGCGCGTGTTGCAGGAGCGCCAGGTCCAGCGCGTCGGCGAGACCAGGACCACCCCGATCGACGTGCGCGTGGTCGCGGCCACCAACCGCGACCTCGCCAAGGAGGTCGCCGCCGGCCGCTTCCGCGAGGACCTGTACCACCGCCTCAACGTCATCGACATCCGCCTGCCGCCGCTGCGCGAGCGCGGCAACGATGTCCTGCTGGTCGCCCGCTACTTCATCACCCGCTACGCCCGCGAGTACGGGGCCAAGATCGACGCCGCCCACCCCTTCGACGCCGGCGCCGAGCGGGCCCTGCTGCGCTTCACCTGGCCCGGCAACATCCGCCAGCTCGAGAACCACATCAAGAAGGCGCTGGTGCTCGCCGACGGCCCGGCCCTGACCGCCCGCGACCTCGACCTCGAGATCGACCTGCCCGGCACCGGCGGCGCCCCGACGACGCTCGCCGCCCCCGAGCAGATCCTGCCGCTCGCCGAGGCCCGCGAGCTGTGGCAGCGCGACTACATCAATCACATCCTCGGCCTCAACAGCGGCAACCGGACCAAGACCGCCCGCGACCTCGGCGTCGACCCGCGCACGATCTTTCGGCATCTCGAGAAGGAGGAGAAGAAGTGACACCCACGCGCCGCCTGCTGATCCTCCTCGGGGGAATCCTCGGCGGTGCGTCGACCGGCGGTGCGTCGATCGGCTGCGTGCTGCCCGACCGCGACATCCAGATCGTCGACGAGAACATCCAGAACAAGCACGCCGTGCGCTTCGTCGAGCCGACCCCGCTCAGCCCCCAAGCCCTCGACGCCTGCGACGCCGCGCGCGGCGACGACCTGGGACTGTGCCAGCCCGGCGAGCCCGAGGCCGTGCTCCCGACCTACCTCGATCCGACCTACCTCGACCCGGGCAGCAACACGCTCATCTACAACTTCTGCTCCTGCGACCGCGCCGCCGGCGAGCAGAGCCTGAACCAGCTCAACGAGTTCAGCCTCTACGTCGAGGACCGCCTCGACGACGTCGACAAGAGCGCCAGCCCGCTCTACGCGGCCGCGCTGCTGGATCTCGGGCCGAACTCGCTCGATCCGCAGAATTCGGTCCGCTACCGCGATTACATCGATCCGCTGCGGCCGCTGGATCTCGACGACCAGCTCGAGTACAAGCCGCTCAAGCGCCCGGATCCGCTGCTACGCGTGCTCAACGTCGGCAACGGCAACCCGATCGATCTCTGCAACCGGGCCAACGACACGCCCCTCAGGGCCGGCATCCACGAGCTGCGCATCATCGTCACCGATCGACCCTGGTTCAAGGTCGACCCCGAGGACGTCGAGGGCCAGGCCGGCGTCCCGGACATCGCCAACGGCGCGACCTTCGACACCATCTCGTACATCTTCCGCTGCGACGACAAGACCGCCGAGCACTGTCAGAAGATCGACTGCGTCAAGCCGATGGAGCAGCCGTGATGATGCGGCGCGGCAGGGTCCAGCTCGGCCGGTTGCTGCTCGCCACATTCGCGCTGCCGCTGGCCTGCTCGACCCTCGCCAGCCCGGAGCCGGTCGAGACCTGTGTCAGCGACGACGACTGCGACAAAGCCAGTGGCGAGATCTGCGGCGCCGGCACCTGCTACCCCTCGAACCTGCCCCCGCGCGACGAGGTCGCCCTCGAACTGACGGTGGCCAGCCTCAGCGGCAGCTTTCGCCTCGAGCTCCACGGCCCCGACCGAGCCGTCGAGCGCGTCGACACGCGCCCGATCCGTTATCACGTCAACCTCGACAACAACGGCGAGGTCGCTGGCGTGCGCGACGAGCTGCGACTGTCGGTGTTCGAGACCTACCGCTTCGGTGATCAGGTCGCCGAGATCCCGCTGCGCGCCACCCTGACCCCGACCCAGAGCTCGCGCCTGGGCACGCCGCAGCCCAAGGTCGTGCCGCTGGGCTTCGACCCGCTGAACGAGAACGACGTCCCCCTCGATCCCGTGCCCGCGATAGTGCTGCCCTGGGCCCACTACGACAGCAACGACAAGTCGCCGTCGTACACCAGCCCCGCGCCCGAGCCCGAGCGCCCGCTGCTGGTCACCATCAGCCCCGCCGACGTCTTCAATCCGATGGACAACAGCGACATCCAGCGCGGCATCGTCTACCGCCAGCTGGTCCGCGAGCAGCAAGCCCTCGCCGGCACCCACGCCTTCGCCCTCCATACCGACCGCGACTGTCATCGCAAGCTGCACGGCACCGCCCTGGTCGTCGGCACCGGCACCCCGCCCCCCGTCAGCATCGGCGTCGAGCTCGTGCACGCCCGCCGCACGCCCGCCGACGGCCCCGTCTGCGACCCCGAGCCCGCCACCGGCACGCCCGCCGTCTGCTCGCCACAGACCCTCGCCCGCGCCAGCGGCTACAAGCCCGTCCCCTGCACCGCCAAGAACCAGTGCCCCCAGCAGCTCGGCTGCTACCCGACCGGCGACGACGACGGCAGCCGCGTCTGCGGCTGTGACACCGACGCCGAGTGCCCGACCAGCCAGGTCTGCGAGCAGCAGTCGCACCGCTGCGCCCTCGACCTCGCCAGCCCCGACCTCGGCACCGGCGGCCTCGGCCTGACCGCCACCGAGGGCGGCGTGGCCACCAAGGTCGAGACCTCCGACTTCGAGGCCTGGGTCTACACCTACTGCGAGGACGACCTCCAGGGCGACCGCGAGATGGAGTTCGTCGTGCGCGCCACCCCGAGCTCGCCCGGCGGCGATGTCCCGCCCCCGCTCCCGCCGCTCAGCTTCCACACCTCGGTCGACTTCCTCTGGCAAAACGGCGAGCTCCCGCGCGCCGAGCTCAAGCAGAACATGTGCTTCCCCGACTGGTCCGCGCCGCAGCCGCTGGCCTTCGACGTCAGCAGCGCGCCGCAGGAGCTCTACCGCGGCGCCGGCAACCAGCCGTTCGTGTGCTGCTCGGCGACCTGCCTCGACCTCACCAAGCCGGCTGCGAGCCCGCCCGCCAGCTGTCGCCTCGCCGCGACCCTGACGGCCAGGACGGTCTTCACCCCGGACCCGGAGCTGTGGAGCACCTTCAGCTGCATGGAGCTGGACGTCGCCGATACGACCGTGCCCGCCGGCTCGCAGCGCATCACCTACGGCTTCGATCAAACCAAGTGCAGCGATGGCCCCTGCAACATCAACCTCAGCGCCGGCACGGACAAGCTCGAGTACGAGCTGCGGGTCGAGCCGCCGCAGGGGTCGCTGATCCGCTCGATGGTCCTCCCGACCCCGCTGGTCGTCGACACCGGGACCACCAGCGTGGTGATGCCCAAGCTCGAGTACCGGGTGCTGCTGCGCGGCCGCGTCACCGTCACGCCCGAGGACTGCCCCGCGAAGCCCAGCGGCGGCGCCTCGGCGATCGACTGCCCTCGCGCCTCCATCCTCGCCGAGCGCCTGAAGGTCGCCGGCGAGGAGCCGGCCCTCGCCCCGCTCTATCTGACCGCCGCGACCATTCCAGGCAGCTACGGCGACTTCGTGCTGGCGGTCAACCCGGGCGTGTATCTCGTCACCGCCTTGCCCGCGAGCGGCAGCCCTGGCGGCCCCGCCGACATCCGGGTCGTCGACCTGCGCCTGGACTCGAAGCTGGTCGACACCAGCGGGCCGATCCCGATCGCCGACCTCGACAGCCCGCTCTCCCTCGACGTCGGCAAGCTCGTGACCGTCGAGCTCGAGGGCTTCGGTCGCAGCAGCAAGGCCGTGCCGCTCGACGTCGGCTACTGGGCCGCCAAGCCCCTCCGCTTCAACGGCGTCACCCTGAACCTCAACGATCCGGCGACCTGCTACGGCAGCCTGAACCGCGGATGTCAGATCCGCCGACTCCGCCTCGCCGGCAGCTTCCTGTCGCTGACGCAGGAGTCCTACGTAAAGTACCTGGCGCGCGGCGCCCTCGATTCCGAGTAGGGCAAACCCGGCAAACCCGGCCAAACACTGGCCAGACCCCGGATCTGCGCCGATCTGCTGCGAATCTCCCGCTCGGGCGAGGCCGCCGCCCGCCCCTCCCAGCCCTCGCCCTCTGGCCCCCGGTCCCGCGATTGATATGCGTGTACTCACCAACCCGGGGAATCAGGACTGGCCGCGGCCTTGACCGTCCGGGGTGAACCTGGGACACTCCCGGCCACTGACCCAGTCGGCCTCAGCACGTCGTGAACGGATCGCAACCGCGATCTGGGTGGCAACCGCGGTTGCTGCCATTCTATGGGCGACTGTCGGGATCTACGCGGGGCTCGCTCAACAGGACCTGGCTCGCCGTCCGGCGACCGTGGTCTGCGAGTACCGTATGGACCTCGTCCGTGACCGGCTTGTCAACCTGCTCGAGCAAGCACCTGACCGTTTAAGCTCCTCGGTCGGGGCAAAGTTCTCCAACCTCCTCCGCGAGACCCGGGCGATCTGCGCCGGCACCGATCCCGCGACCTTGCACAAGCTTGGCCGGATTGAGGTGCTCTACCGCGACTTTGACGCGCGGTCCCAACGCCACGCCGACGCACGCCAGGAGCTCCTTGCGCTCTAGGATCCCTCACCATGTCCGTTCAATCCTCGTCTGGCGACTCGCCGGACCGAGATCCCCATGACTTGAGCCCGTCCACCCCGAACCCCGAGGCCCCGCAAGCACCGCCCGCCAGCCCTGCCGACGCCAGCTCCTCCGACCCGACTCCGGGCGAGGATCGCGTCGCCAAGGTCAGCGCCGGGCCCGCTGCAGTTGGCCCCGACGCCGGATCTCCGGCCGAAGCCATTGGTTTTCACGCCGGGTCCCCGGTTGATGCCTCCGACGCGGGGTCCTCAGCTGATGTCACTGGCCCCCAGGCTGCCGCTGGCGACGATGCCGGCCGCGATGCCGGGTCCGCGGCTGCCAGTGCCGATGCTGATGTCGACAGCCCCCATGCTGCCGGCGCCAGCTCCGGCGACTTTCATTACCCCGAGCCGGACGCCGCCCCCGAGGGTCCGCCGCTGCCCGAGTCCTTCGACGAGCTCGCGCTACCCGACGCGCTGCGCCGGGCGATCGCGCGGCTCGGCTGGACCAAGCCGAGCCCGGTCCAGGCCCTGAGCTTCGACCCGCTGATCGCCGGCCGCGACGTGATGGTCCAGTCGCACACCGGCAGCGGCAAGACCGGCGCCTTCTGCGTGCCCTGGCTGGCCTCGCGCTTCAACCCCGGCCCGGCCAGCGAGACCGGCGTGCAGCTGCTCGTGCTGTTGCCGACCCGCGAGCTCGCCAAGCAGGTCTGCGACGAGCTGCGTCGGCTCGCCGTCGAGACCCCCGTCGAGGTCCTGCCCGTCTACGGCGGCACCCCGATGAACCCGCAGCTGACCGCCCTGCGTGCCGGCGTGCACGCGGTCGTCGGCACCCCCGGCCGCATCCTCGATCACATCCGCCGCCGCTCGCTCGACCTCTCGCGGGTCAGCACGGTCGTGCTCGACGAGTGCGACGAGATGTTGTCGATGGGCTTCCTCGAGGACATCCGGGCGATCCTCGATCAGGTCAAGGGTGAGCACCTCACCGCCCTATTCTCGGCGACGATCCCCTCCGACATCGAGCGCATCGCCAAGCGCTACATGCGTGACCCGGTGACCGTGCAGCTCTCCGGCGACCAGGTCGCGGCCGCGGAGATCGAGCACGCCTATTACATGGTCAGCTCGTCGATCAAGACCCGCGACCTGCTCGACGTCGTCATGGTCGAGGACCCGGCCCGCGCGATCGTGTTCTGCAACACCCGCGAGGAGACCAAGCTGGTCGCCTCGGTGCTGCGCCGCGAGGGCTTCCACGCCGAGGAGCTGTCGAGCGACCTCAATCAGACCCAGCGCGAGCGGGTCATGAAGCTGATGCGGGAGCACAAGATCCGCTTCCTGGTCGCCACCGATGTCGCGGCTCGCGGCATCGACATCAGCCACGTCACGCACGTCATCAACTACTCGTTCCCGGAGTCGGCCGAGGTCTACGTCCACCGCACCGGCCGCACCGGCCGCGCCGGCCGCACAGGCATCGCCCTGTCGCTGATCAACCCCCGCGAGATCGGCAACTTCTATTACCTGAAGCTGCAGTACTCGAGCATTCACTTCGCCGAGCGCAACCTGCCCCCGGCCGAGCAGCTCACCACCCAGCGCACCGAGTTCAAGCTCGA
Organism: Nannocystis sp.; assembly: GCF_013812955.1. Lineage (GTDB taxonomy): Bacteria > Myxococcota_A > Polyangia > Nannocystales > Nannocystaceae > Nannocystis. The sequence continues at coordinate 19,942 of NZ_JACCSO010000752.1, forward strand.
CGCGATCAGCAAGCGCTTCCCCGAGCTGGTCTCCCCCGAGTGGGTCCTGCTCGCCCGCAGCCTGATGGCCGACCCCCGCGGCGAGCGTGTGATCGCCCTGCTGCTCGAGCGGGCCATGCGTCAGGCACCCCGGCCCGAGCCGCTGTTCGATGCCAGCGAGGGCGAAGACGCCGGTGCCGGTGCCGGCGAGACCGCCAGCGAGTCCACCAGCCCCATTGGGCCCGGCGGCCCCGGCGGCCCCGGCGAGACCATCGAGCGCGAGAACCGTGACCTGCGCGAGGGCCGTGAGCCTCGCGAGCGCAGCGAACGCGAACGCAGCGACCGTGGCGGCCCCCGTGACCGCGGTGGTCCCCGCGGTGACCGCGGCGATCGTCCCCGTTTCGGTGACCGTCCCCGTTTCGACGATCGTCCCCGCGACGACCGCCCTCGCGACGACCGTCCCCGCGACGAACAGCCGCGCGAGCCCCAGGTGGTCGCCGCGAGCCCGACACCCGAGATCGCCGCCAACCCGGACGCCGCCGGCCTCGAGGACGAGCGTCCGCGCCGCCGCGACCGCTTCCGCGATGAACGTGGCCCCCGCCGCGAGGGCGAAGCCAGCCGCGAGCCCAACCAGTTCCGTGCCCGCGAAGATCGCCCCCGCGAAGGCGAGCCGAACCAGTTCCGTGCCCGCGAAGATCGTCCCCGCGAGGACCGCCCCCGCGAAGGCGAAGCCAGCCGCGAGCCCAACCAGTTCCGTGCCCGCGAGGACCGCCCCCGTGAGGACCGCCCCCGTGAGGACCGCCCCCGTGAGGACCGCCCC
>NZ_JACCSO010000785.1 GCF_013812955.1 Nannocystis sp.
GCCCTGGGCCGAGGAGACCCTGGCCGCCGCGCCCTACACCGGGCCGCAGGAGCCGCCCGAGGTCGACACCCAGGCGACCTCGTCGACCGCGGTGCTGCACTTCACCCGTCAGGTCGCGCGCACCGTCATCGCCGCGCGCCTGCATGCGCGCCTGCGCGCCGCCCTGATCGCCGGCCCGGCCGCGATCGAGGAGTTCCACGGCGAGCTGCACGACGCCTACCGCGAGCTGTTCATCGAGCTCGTCGACGTCGTCGACGATCCGCTGACCACCGGCGATCAGGTGGTCCTGCGCTGCGCCCTGGCGGTCCCGCCGGGCGTGCACGTGACCCTGATGGGCACCCAGAACATCAAGGGCACCGGCCTCGACTTCGTATACCGGTGGATCGCCCTCGACGTGGCGATTCAGGACCTCACGAGCCTCGGCAGCACCGACGCCGAGACCCGCGCCGCGGCCCTGCGCCGGCTCGAGAGCCCCGACGATCCGGGCCTCATCGACTCCGGCCTGGTCGCCGCCAGGCTCACCGCCCGCGCGCCCCAGCCCGGCGAGGTCGAGCTGCAGACGCGAGCCCGCACCGCCGTCGCGGCCCGCCACGAGGCCCGCCGCACCGCGCTCGGCCAGCGCAAGAAGCGGGGCCGCGGCGAGCGCGTCGTGGCCTGGGCCGAGGGCTGGGTCGACTTCCTCGACGGCGCCCGCCGCCACAGCCGCGCCAAGCAGGTGATGAAGGACCTCATCGACCAGCGCATCTCACACGCCCGCGCGGCCCAGGCGATGCGCGAGCTCGACTCGCGCGCCAAGGGCGGCTGGCTGGTCAAGGCGATGCGCAAGCGCTGATCCGCGTACGGCCCAGTCCGTGAATTCACCAGGCCGCGGGCCCGAGGCCGCGCGAAATTGTCTGGACAAGGCGACTGGGCGCCCCTAGCGTCGATGCGCGGGTTCGCACGTGCCGCCCGCGAGGTCACCCGATGTCCAGCTCTGGCCCGCGCGCCCACCTCGAGCTCCTCACCGTCGGCGACTTCGATCCGCAGACGGATCAGGCGATCGAGTACGACTTCATCGGCCGCGTGATCGCGGGGCGCTACACGGTCCGGGCACACATCGGCGGCGGCGGCATGGCCGACGTGTACCGGGCCACCGACGAGCAGCTCGCCGTCGAGGTCGCCATCAAGCTGCTCAAGCCGCGGATGGCCTCCGACGAGCTGCGCGCGCGCATGGTCCAGGAGGCTCGCGCCGCCGCGCAGGTCCGCCACGACCACCTCGTGCGGGTATTCGGCACCGGGATGCTCGACAGCACCGCATATATCGTGATGGAGCTGCTCGCGGGTCCGAACCTCGAGCAGTACGTCCGCGAATATCGACACCAGCGCGTTCCCTGGCGTGAGGCGCTGAACCTGCTGCTGCCCGCGCTCGAGGCCCTGCACGCCGTGCACGAAAGGGGTTACGTCCACCGCGATATCAAGCCCGGGAACATCCTCGTCACCCGCGAGTCCGGGAGCCCGCCGACGGCCGTCGTGATCGACCTCGGCCTCGTCAAGCCGGATCGGGCGCTTCGCTGCGCCACCAGCCCGCCGACCACCGAGGTCGGGCGTTTGCTCTGCACGCCCGGCTATACCTCGCCCGAGCAGGCCGCCGGCCTCCCCGTCGATCGCCGCTCGGACGTCTATTCAATGGCCGTCACGCTCTACCGCGTGCTCGCCGGCCGCTTGCCGTTCCACGACGCGCGCGGTCAGCCCGTCGAGGTCGTGCTCGCCAGGCACATTTACAACGAGCCGACGCGGCTCGCCAAGGCGGCCAGGGGCGTCGATGTCCCGCCAGTCATCGCCGAGGTGATCGAGTCGGCGTTGCGCAAGCTCCCCAACGAGCGGCCGCGGACGATGCTGGCCTTCGCGGAGGCGCTGCGCGCTGCGGCCGCGAGCGTGCCCCTCAAAGCGAAGTCCCGCCGGTGGCCCTACGAGCTGTTGATCTCGCTGTGCCTCGGCGTCATCGTCGCCTGGCTGGCGAAGACGCTGATGGTATATCCACCCTCTGTCGTCGTCGCCAGCAACGGAGAGCTCGAAGTTGAGCCGATGATCACGCCGACACTGATCACCCGGCCCGATTCGACCGACCCGGGGCCGTTCACCGTCAGCCCGTCGGGGCCCCGTGACATCGCCCCTGTGGTCCCCAGCGCCGCCCCTGTGGCAGCCCCGACCACCCGGAGCCCGGACCCCGCGGCAACCGCCCGCCGGGTCCTCGCCAGCCGTGACGCCGACGTCCAGCGCTGCGCCGATCAGCACACCGGCAGCATCGAACATCTCGCCGTCGCCATGAACATCGACACGACCGGGCGGGTCTTCGCCCAGGTCGTCGGCGCCGCGGACAGCATCCTCAGCCGTTGCATCGGCACGGCCCTCGGGCACACGCCGATCGCTGCGCCGCGCAAGCCGGTGTCCTTCGTGCATATCTTCAAGCTGCGAGCGACGCCTCGCCGCCCGTGATCCCCATGCTGCAACGCCTCGCCCTTGTCCTCGCCGTCGTGCTCCCCCCGGATAGCCTGTCGCCGGCGGCCGGCGAGCACAACACACGGGCCATGCGCTTCTACGACGCCGGCCAGCTCGCGCCCGCCGTCGACGAGTTCTTCGCCGCCTATCAGGCGATGCCCGACGCGCGCCGCGACCTGGCCGGCCGCGAGCTCCTGCTAGGTTCGATGCGGGCGACTCTGCTCGCCCTGCATGCCGAGAACGGCGAGGCGGCGCCGCTGTGTCGCCTGCAAACGATCTTGCAGGGCCACGCCGATGCGCTGCGGGGCGCGTATCCCGACGACCCGGACATGCTGGAGACCCGCAGCGCCCGCGCCCGCCACGAGGAGGTGACGCAGCAGCTCGACGCCCTGGGTGCCCACGCATGCACGCTGCCTGCACCCCCGGTGCCCGCAGCCGTCCCGGTCACCGATCCACCGGCTCCCACCCCCGCCGCGGCGCCACCCGCACCGGCGCTCGCGGCAGCCAAGCCGGCCAGCGACGAGATCCCGCCGCGCCACCTCAGGATCGCCGGTGGCATCACGCTCGGGCTCAGCGCCGGGCTGCTGGGCGTGATGACCTACGGGCTCGTCACCGAGGCCAGCCAGCGCGCGCGCGTCGCGGGGATCAATGACAAGTCGGCGGATTGCCCGCTCACGCTGGCCGAGGTGGAGGCGCTGCAAGGTCACCGCCGAGAGGCGGTCTCCGGCCGACAACTAGCGATCGGCACCGGCGTCGCCGCGGGCGTGACGGCCGCGCTGGGAACGACGTTACTCGTGCTGGCCCGTCGTTCGGCCCGCGCGAAACGCTGGTCCGCGGCGCCGTGGTGGTCGCCCTCCGGCGCTGGCCTGACCCTGCACGTACAACTCGGCGCCGCGCATTGACCGGCTCCAGGAGACACTCGACAATGTCCACTCGAGATCTCATGAAGCGTCACCATTCGCCCGTCCTCTCGCTCTCCTGGTCCCTCCTCACCACCAGCGCCTGTTATTCGGGCGGTGACGCGGGGAGCGGGCTGGTCGACCTCGAAACAGCGAGCAGTTCGCCCTCCAGCACGAGCGCGGACCCGCCAACCACCAGCCTCCCGACCACCAGCACGACCAGCCCCACCAGCCCCACATCGACGAGCACCACGCCGGGCACCACCTCGATCGACTCGAGCACCGGGACCTCGACCGGCGACCTCGACATGAGCACGGGGCCTGGCACCGCGTCGAGCGGGACCACCGCGGAGCTCCCGTCCCCGAGTTGCGGCGACGCCATCCTCGATCCCGGCGAGGAGTGCGATTTTGGCGCGGCTCAAAATAATGACCAGGGCGCCTGCACGCTGATATGCAAAAAATCCCAATGCGGCGACAAATTGATCTGGGCGGGCAAAGAGACCTGCGACAACGGCCCCGACAATAACGACAATTTGTATGGCGGATGCACCACCCAGTGCCAGCACGGACCCAGGTGCGACGATGGCGAGCTCCAGGGCCCCGAGGAGTGTGACCTCGGCCTCGACAACGGCACCGGCGAATTCCCGATCAATGGCGTCCCCTGCGGCAATGGCTGCCGCTTCCAGGCCAGACTGGCCTTTTTAAGCAGCGTCGCCTACAAGGCCGGCGACCTCGGCGGAGTGGAGGGCGCGCACCTCAAGTGCCAAAACCTCGCCAAACAGGTGGGTCTCGACAGCGCAGCGAACTTCAAGGCATGGCTCAGCGACGCCCAGCATAGCCCCTTCGCTGACTTCAACCACGCCCCCGAGACCGCCGGCCTGGCATACGTCGGCCTCGACGGCGTCCGCATCGCCGACGACTGGGACGACCTGATCCTCAACGGCCCCGGCGACGGCATCATCGTCACCGAGACCGGGGCGAAGCTGCTGGGCACTGGTGTCTGGACCGGCACCGCTCCGAGCGGCAAGGTCTTCGACCCAAACGCGACCTGCAAATCTTGGAGCAGTTCGGAAGCCATCGACAAGAGCCGCAGGGGCCTCAGCGGCGTCGATAAACTTCAGGGTCCGATCTGGAAGGATTGGTTCATGAACAAAAGATGGACGAGTTCCACGAGCATCAACTGCAATTATACTTACCGTATCTACTGTTTCGAGCAGTGAAATGGAGATCAGCCCGTGAAGCCTTCGACAAATCACCGGAGCAATCGCCCTGCGCATGCGCTCTGTCTGTTGAGCGGTGCGGCCCTGCTCGCAAACGCCTGTGTCGTCGAGCAGATCGACGCGATCATCGCGGAGCGTGGGGTGACTTACTGTCCATCGAGCACCGGCGAGAGCGGCGGGAGCAGCGACACATCAACCAGCACCAGTACCAGTGCTGAGACTTCGGCAGAAGGTACGGTGGGCTCGGACGCCTCAACGTCCAGCGACGAAACCACGATCATGAGCACCGGAACCGGTAGCAGCAGCAGCACCGGCCCCCAGATCACGGTGTGCGGTGATGGTATCGTGGAAGGGGAGGAAGCCTGCGACGACGGCAATCCGACGCCCGGGGACGGGTGCCAGGAGTGCGCGAAAGACTCGATTGTGTTCATCACCAGCGAGGTCTACCAGGGCTTCGCGCTCGGCGGGCTGTACGGCGCGGACCAACGGTGCCAGAGCCTCGCCGCCAAGGCAGGTCTTCAGCGCTTCCTCACCTTCAGGGCATGGTTGAGCACGTCGACCATCTCCGTCGCCGATCGCCTGCACCACTCGCGGGGTCGCTATATCCTGGTCAACGGGCTGGTGGTCGCGCAGAACTGGGACGCCTTGACCCTGGGGGCGCTCGAGAACCCCATCATAGTGGATGAATATTCTCAGACACGAGACGATATCGTCTGGACCGGCACTTTGGCGAGCGGCCAGCCGGCTCTGGGCTCTGAGTTCTGCAACGGATGGGATGATGAGGCGGCTGTGTTTGAATATGGTGGTGTCGGATTGAGCGTGAACACGGACGCCGCCTGGTCGTTCTTCGAACATGGCCCCTGCGACTCTGAACTGCGCCTGTATTGTTTCGAACAGTGACATGGAGCCTCAAATGGTCATAGCGAGCGTTCGTGTAATCCGTACTCTCTCCATTGCTATCCATTACGGCATGCGCTCGCCGAGCGGCGCGAGGGGCTCATCGGGCCCGGCGCAGGCCGTCAGCGTCAGCAGCAGCGCAATGACGCAGGGGACGCGGGGGAAGTTGGCGGTTCTCACGGAGGGAGCCGCACCTGCCACACGCCCGAGCGCTCGCCGTCCTGCACCGAGTAGCGGATGATGTCGGGGTCGGTCGGGTCCTCGAGATAGGCCGCGAACACGTGATCGTCGATCAGCCGCTCGGTCTGCGTGTGGGTGTCGACTTGCACGAGGCGAGCGCGTCGATCGCCGCCGATGTCGACCAGCGTGATCAGCGAGTCGGCGCGCGCACGCCAGCCGAACAGGGTCGAGCGCGCGGCGATGCGGGTCGGCTCGGAGCCGTCGCGGGGGATGAACCACACCGAGCCCTCATCGTCGGCGCGCGCGTACCCGCAGCACTGACCCACCGCGAGCACCAGGGTGCCCCCGAGTTCGTGCGCGAGAACCTGACCGGGTCGGGGGAACATCGTGGTGACAGTTCCGGTGTTCGGGTCGATGGTGTGCAGCGAGCTGTCCTCGTAAGCGCTGATGGTCCAGCGGCCGTCCGCGCGTGGTCCGGCGTAGTATGCACTCGTGGTGTCGAGCGTATAGCCCGGGGGCACCACGACGAACTCGAGGCTGGGCAGGTGGTAGATCCGCTGCTCGCCCATGGTGAGCCGGACGACCACGAGACCCTGCTCGGCGAATTCGAGTGCGTTCCAGTTGAGGATGAGCTTGGTATCGCCGAGATACACGCCCTGGCCGGTCTCGCGGTCGTGCAGGATCATCGGCGACAACGTCGTTGCGTCGCCCGGTGTCCACAAGAAGTAGCGGCCGGACGGGGAGGCCACGAAGGCGCCCACGTCTGGTTGCTCGAGCGTGACTGCGCCGTCAGCCAGATCGATGGACACGAGCTCCTGCGTGGGTCGCAGTACGAGCAGGTCCTCGCCCGCGACGGCGATCCGGAACAACTCGCTCCCGCTCTGGACATCGGCGGGCAGCAGGACCGAGACGGCGGTCTCGCTGCGCGGATCGTCAGGGTAGCGGTGGAGATGCAGGTTTCGCTCGCCGTCCATGCTGATCGCACCGCGGGCGCTCCACCAGATCGGACCGCCGCCGATCCCGGCGAAGACGATGTGGGGTGCCAGCGGGCCGGTCGCGGACAGGCTCACGATGTTGTCGGCGTGGTCAGTGGCGAGCGCGAGCCCGGGCCAGCGATCGATCGCGAAGATCGTCCGGTATTGCGCGTCCAGTCGCATCGGCGCCTCGCCGCAGAGGCCGGTCGTCCACAGCTGCTCATCGGTGACGGCGACGAACGGATGCGAGGCGGTCCCCGGTGCGGGTCGACCAATGTCGTAAAACAGCCGCTCGCCGATGCGACGGGGGCGATAGATGACCGCCTGCTCGGGCCCCAGCTCGAGCACCCGCACCGGGCCCACGGCGCCGCACAGCTCGCCCAGCGGCGCGAGGTGCTCGTCGGGCTCGGCGCAGGCCGTCAGCGCCAGCAGCAGCGCAACGACGCAGGGGAAGATGGCGGGTCTCATGACGCGGACGACCGGCCACGACCGTCGCACATGCGACGCCGCCACGCGAGCCCGTAACCAGGCGCTCGGGTTTCGCGCACCGCTGGCGGGCCCTGTGCATGCGTGTTACGTGGCGACATGCTCGCGCGCTTCTTCCGGCTCACCCCCTTCCTGCTGATCGCCTGTGGCGGCGGCGGGTCAGACTCGTCCGCCACCGGGACCGAGGGCAGCGCCACTCAGGCCAGCTCGGGGACCGGCATCGGCTCGACCTCGGCGGCCACGCAGTCGGGCAGCAGCGGCGTCCCGACCACCGGGGGCACCGCTGGCGAGACGGCGGTCGCCACGAGCACCGGCGACACGACCACCGGCACGACCACCGGCACCACCACCACCACGACCGGCACCACCACCGCGACCACCGGCGCGATCGATCCGCCGATGTCGCTCGACGACATCGTCGACGGCGAGCTCGAGCTCATCGCCGGCGAGCACGCCTTCACCGAGGGTCCGGCGTGGAGCGCCGAGGGACACCTGCTGTACAGCGACATCCCCGCGAACACGATCTTCCGCTGGACGGAGGGGGAGGGCAGCAGCGCCTTCATCACCCCGAGCGGCAATTCGAACGGCCTGATCTTCGACCCCATGGGCCGGCTGCTGGCCGCCGAGCACGGCGGGCGAAGGATCTCGCGCCGGGTCATCGGTCAGGACGCGATGACCGTCGTCGACCAGTTCGAGGGCAAAAAGCTCAACAGCCCGAACGACCTCGTGCTGCGCTCCGACGGCACCCTCTACTTCACCGACCCGCCCTACGGCATCCAGCCGCAGGACCAGGAGCTGGCGTTCCAGGGCGTGTTTCGGGTCGATCCCCGGGGCCAGATCTCGCTGGTCGCCGACGACTTCGACCGCCCCAACGGCATCGTGCTCTCGCCCGACGAGACCACCCTCTACGTCGCCGACACCGCCAAGGAGCACGTGCGCAGCTTCGCCGTGCAAGCCGGCGGCGAGGTGACCGGCGGCGCGGTGTTCGTCGACCTGCAGAGCGACCTCCAGGGCAACCCCGACGGCATGGCGGTCGATACCTTCGGCGACATCTATGTCACCGGCGGTGGTGGTGTCCGGGTGGTCAGCCCTGCGGGCGTGGTCCTCGGCACGATCATGGTCCCGCAGGGGGTCACCAATTGCACCTTCGGCGACGCCGACGGCATGGCCCTGTTCTTCACCGCGCCGCCGAACGTCTATCGCATGCGCCTCAAGGTGAAGGGCGCCGGTTCGCCCTGACCGGGTGCGGGCCGGTCCTGTTATCATCCGGGCCGATGCCGACCCCGTCGCTCGCCCGCTCGCCGCTCGTCACGGCGCTGCTCACGGTCCTGGTCGCGCACGCGCCGTCCTCTGCTTCCGCCGAGATCGGCGCGGCGAGCTTCGCCCCGAGCCACGCGCAGCAGCTGGTGGGCCTGGACGACTTCACCTTCGACTCGGACTGGTTCCCGATGGGGGCGCCGCTGCAGCTGCGGCTGATCGCCCACGGCGGCAACTCGGTGCATATCGACATGCCGGGCGAGGGTCGCTACGACTGGAGCGCCGGGACGATCGCATTCGCGGGCGACCCGCAGGCGGGCAGCCTCGCGGTCGACATCGGCTTCACCCTCGACGCCCTGGTCCGCTTCGACGTGCTCGGCCTGAAGTGGGAGTCGGACATCATCGGCCCCTACGATTATGCCGTGATCGCCGCGGACAGCTTCACCCCGTATCTGCTGCTCGGCAACCCCGACCGCCCGGTGATCATCGACGACCAGACCGAACCGGCCACCCTGGTATCGGTGCCCGTCACGCCCGACATCCTCGTCGCCTCCGGCAACCTCGACATCGATATCTACGTGATCGTCGAGGCCTCGCTCGCGGGCCAGGCGATCGAGGCCGCGACCAGCGAGCCCGAGCTGCAGCTGGCGACGGTCGTCAGCGAGGGCGAGGCTGTCCCATTGTCTTCAGGCCCGGGGCCCATCCCCGACCCGCTGCAGGTCGAGGGCACGCTCGTCTGTGCGCTGCGCACCGCCCCGACGGTCGTGCTGAGGCCGACCCTGGTGATGGAGATCCTCGGCCAGAAGTTCGAGGTCGCCAACATCGAGGTCCCCGTCGTCATCCCGCCCTTCGACGATACGATCCGCTTCGCGCCGCTCACCATGAATTTTCCCAGACCGGCCCCCGGCGCCGACAGCCACGGCGACAGTCACGGCTACTCGAGCAGCGACAGCGACGCGCCCACCGGCGGCGGTGAGGGGGCGAGCGAGGGCGAGAGCGGGCCCGCAGGCGAGCGCACGAGCGCCGACGACAGCGCCAGCGGCGGCGCTGCGCAGCCGGGCGAGGGCGACGGCTGCGGCTGCGACACCGATGGCCGCGGTCTGACACCGCTGTTCCTGCTCATGTTGCTCGGCCTGCTGCGTCGCCGCGCGTGACGGCGGGCGATCACGGGCGTCGCGCCATCACGTGGATGGGCTAACATCGGTCGATGCGACGCGACTTATCCCTGACCTTCATCATCATGCTCGCGGCCTGCGGCCCGCAGAAGTCCGACACCACCGACAGCACCACCGACAGCACCACCGACAGCAGCGGCGCCACCGGCAGCGACAGCGGCGGGGCGACCGAAGCGACCGGCACACCCACCGGCAGTGCCACCGATACCCCGACCACCGGCGAGCCGCTCTCCTGCGACGCCTTCGTGACTCCGCCGCCCGAGCTCTTCAAGTCGGTCGAGATCACGATCATCAGCAAGCTCACCCAGCCGGTGTGGATCGGCGCGGTCGGCTGCGGCGGCCTCCCGGCGCTGCGCATCCTCGATGCCGGGGCCGTCGACCTCTTCGACGGCGAGGGGGAGTGCTTCCCCGAGCAGTGCCAGGATTTCCTCGGCGCCGACGATTGCAGCCTCGGCTGCAACGACTGCGCCCCGCCGTCGGCCCGGCGCATCGGCCCGGGCTCCTCGCTCACGATCAACTGGTCCGGCGCGCGCGCCGTGCCGATGCAGATGACGGCAGCCTGCGCGCCAGGCACGGATTGTCAGCGCGAGTGCCTGCGCCCCGAACCGGTCGCGGCAGGCGATTACAGCGTCGAGCTCACCGCCTTTCGCGCGTGCGACGGCGTCTGCGATTGTGACGTCGCCGACCCGAACGCCTCCTGCGCCCTGTGGGACTCGGTCAAGACCGCCGACCCCTTCGACGCCACGATCAGCCTCAGCTATCCCGACACCGACAAGATCGAGCTGGTGCTCGAGTAATCCGACCAGACTCGCGCGCACGGTCCTGCCCGGAGCTTGCGCGCGGGTACGCTCTTGACTACACCTGATCCACCGATGCGGGTCGCCTGGGCCACCGATATCCACCTCGACTTCCTCGGCGACGAGCAGGTGCGGGCCTTCGCGGCCACGCTCGCGCAGGAGCGACCGGAGGCGGTGGTGCTCAGCGGCGACCTGTCGCACGCCGAGCTGCTCGAGCACCACCTGCGCCTGCTGGCCGGCGTGCTGACCTGCCCGATCTACTTCGTGCTCGGTAATCACGACTATTATGGCAGCTCGATCGTCGACGTGCGCCAGGCGGTCGTGGAGCTGTGCGCGCGGCGCAGTCGACTGCGCTGGCTGCCGGCCTGCGGCGTCGTGTCCCTGTCCGCAGAGACAGCCCTGATCGGCATCGACGGCTGGGCCGACGCCCGCCTCGGCGACCCCGCGCACACGACCGTGGTGCTCAACGACTTCTTTCACATCGCCGAGCTGGCGGCCACCCTCGACCCGCAGGTCCGCGCCAGACCGGGGCTGCTGCGCGCGAGCGACCGCGAACCACTGCACCGGGTCCTGCGCGAGCTCGGCGACGTCGAGGCGGCCCGCTGCGATGAATTGCTGACCGCCGCGCTGGCCAGCCATCCGCAGGTGCTGATCGTGACGCACATTCCGCCGTTCGCCGCGGCCTGCTGGCACGAGGGCCGATTGTCCGACGACAACTGGTTGCCCTATTTCAGCTGCGCCGCGCTCGGCGAGGTGCTGCGCGCCCAGGCGCGGGCGCACCCGCAGCGCCGGTTGATGGTGCTGTGCGGCCACACCCACGGGGCCGGCGAGGCGCAGATCGAGCCCAACCTGCGCGTGCTCACCGGCGGCGCGGTGTACCGCCGGCCGCAGCTGCAGCAGGTGCTCGAGCTCGCCTGAGGTTGCGCTCCGCGTGTATCTTGAGAGCATGCGACTCTTGACCCTTGCCTTGCCGTGTTTCGCCCTGACCCTCGCCTGCGGCGGCGGCTCGGGCACCACCACCGATGGCGTCACCACCGGCGGGACCGCCAGCGCCAGCTCGACCGGCAGTCCGACCTCGAGCACCGCCAGCAGCTCGACCGGCATCAACCCGACCACGAGCACCGGCGGCATGTCGGACAGCGACGGCGGGACCAGCAGCGGCGCGCCCGGCACGAGCACCGGCGCGAGCACGAGCTCGAGCGGGGACGCGAGCAGCAGCAGCGGCGCGGGCGAGTCGAGCAGCGGCGCGGGCGAGTCGAGCAGCAGCAGCACCGGCGAGTCGAGCAGCGGCGGCCCGGTGTGTGGCGGCGAGATGGCGACCTGCGCCGGCGGTGAGACCTGCTGCCCGGGACTGGATTGCTGCGGGGGCGTGCCGGTGCCGGCGGGCCAGGAGTTTTGCAGCATGATGTGCCCGAAGAGCGACCGCACCCTCAAAACCGACTTCGTGGAGATCGACGCCGCCGAGGTGCTGCGCAAGGTCGTGGAGCTGCCGATCACCAGCTGGCGCTATCGCAAGGACGAGGCGGTGGTGCGGCACATCGGCCCGATGGCGCAGGACTTTCACGCCGCGTTCGCCCTGTGGAACAGCGACACGATGATCTTCCCGCTCGACGGCAGCGGCGTGTCGATGGCCGCGATCCAGGGCCTGCACGCCCGCCTCGTCGCCGCCGAGGCCGAGAACGACGCGCTGCGTGCTCGCCTCGACCGCCTCGAGCGGCGCCTCGGCAAGTGACCGATCGCCGCGCCCCCGCGCCAGGGCACGGTGGGGGCCGGCCGTGATGGGCTCATCCCCGCTGTCGGTCCAGTCGGAGCGCGCGCCGTTCGTGGATCAACTGCGGGTAGTATCGGTTCTTGGCCTGCTCGCCGCCCAAGCCGAGCAGATCGTACACGCTCCCGCCGATCCCAGGCACGACGTTGCCGTCCGGCTCTCGCGCGTCGTCGCGGGCTAGCCAGACGTACGTGAAGCTCCGCGCGATCTCCGACGGGAATTCCTGCTCGAGCTTGCGTTCGGCTTCGGCGTGGATGACCGGCGCGACGACAAATATCTGCGCCGGTTTCACTCGCTCGAGCACCTCCATCAAGTTGGTGCGCACAACACAGGCGCCCGAGATGATCGATTTGATGACGACAAGCGCACTGACATCCTCATCGCCGGGCTCGACGTACCGCCGGATGATCGGCGCCAGCTCGAAATCGCCGAGTTTACGGCGCTCGTTCCAGAAGCAGCGGAGCACGACGCGCTCGACGCCGACGGTCTCAAGGAAGCCTCGCGCCAGAAAGTCGGCGTCCTCGACGGTGCACACGAGCATGCACATGCCGCGCTCAGGCAGCATGTCGACGACTCGCCGCCCGAGATCCTCACCGAGCCGCTGCATCGTGCTCCGGTAGACCTCGGGTCCGTCGGCATCGAGCAGCCCCTGCAGGTGGATCCGCTCGGCCTCCGTGATCGCCTCTCGGAAGGATCGACTCATGGCAACTCCTCGTGAAATTGCTCGAGCGTGGTTGGGGCCCGCTTCGCAAGCCGCGCGAGAAATCGGGTGCTCAAGTCGCTATCGGCCCGGGCGATGAGCCCGCGCTCGTCGTCGGAGTATTCGTACACGAGAAAGCCACGCGTGAGTCGCAAACGTAGGTTCGGGAGGGTCCCCCGGAGCGCAGCCGTCGCTGCCTCCCAAAGTGCGACGTTGGCGACATGCGCGGCGCTTCTCAGCGGGATGCGCTCGTCTTTGGCGACCTCAGCCGTCACCTCGCTGACCTTCCATGCCGTCGCGCCATTCTGGTGCATCCAATGATAAGCGCCCGTGATGGCGCGGAGGAGTAGCTCACGCACGGAGGGCTCCGGCTGGTCGGCGCAGAGCTCGCCGAGTGCCTTGGCGACTGGACCGTCCCCGTTCCAGCCGAGTGCCTTGTCCGGGAAGAGCACGGCGCGTGTGCTGTCGCGCAGACTTTCGGGCATCTGCGTGTTGAAGTGGTGCAGACGATCCTCGTGCGGGGTGACGACCTGGAGGCGGAACTCGCGGACCCTTCGCGCGCGACAGACGTCAACCTGGAGGCGAAACAGCTTGTGGAGACGACCGTCGTCCTTGCCCCATGTTTCGCCAGGGCTGGTCTTTAGCTGCGAATACTCCTCGCTGTCCGTCCGTTCGACCACGACGTCGTCGACCCAGCAATGCGGATGGCCGACCGTGAGCAGGCAATCCTCGCCCCGCTCGAACCAACCCACGCTGTGCGTGATCAGGCTAGCGATGGCGAATTGGTCCTCGTACCCGAATCCCCCGCTTCCGGCGGCGCCGCCGCGGGTTTGGCGCGCAAGGGCAGCGAGAGCTTCGGGGCCGACGCCGGCGGCTTCCAGGCTTTCACGGGTGATCCGGGTCGCCATGGCGCTCGGAGAGTGTCTGCGATCCCCCACGTGCGCGCAAGCGCGAGCGAGCGCCGTGGCACCGCGAGCTTCAAGGCGAGATCTGCGCGGGATCCCCCGCCAACCAGGCCATCGGCGGGCTCGGGCACGCTGCCGGCGCTCTACGCTGCTCGCCGACGCCGGGCTGCACGCCGACTCTCCAGACTTGAGGCGCACGCAACCCGGCCGGGGATCCGTCGCGCACCCGCTCAGATCTGGATCCCGAGCGCGAAGCCGGGCCAGAAGCTGGCGCCGACCGTGCTGTCGATCGCCACGCGCCCGGAGATCCAGCCGTAGCCCAAACGCTGGCGCTCGGCGGCGAAGTCGAAGTAGGCGTTGGCGGTCGGACCGCCGAAGATCGCAAACCTGCGGGCGAAGCGATAGCCGAGCAGCAGGCGCAGCGTGCCCAGCGCGGCGTTCTCCCCCGAGAACACAAAGTGGGGAAACACCGAATAGCTGGTGAGGTCGAGGTCGAGGTGGAACCGCTGCGGCAGCGCAATGTGACCACCGAAGCCGATGCCGAACATCACCCCCCGGCCGGCGCCGCCCGGATGAACGCCGATGGTGAGCATGCTGTAGGTATATCGGGCCCGGAACTTGACCGCGACGTTGAACGCCGCGACGTCGCTGGTCCACACGTCGGCCTGCACGCCGCCCTTGCGGGTGATGCTGAGCAGTCCGACCTGCGCGTCGGCCTCCTCGGCCATGTTGAGGATGCCCACCTGAGCGCCGCGTACGCCCTTGGCGGCGACGTTGAGCGCACCGAGCTGCGCCCCGCGGATCTCTCGAGCAGTGTTGAGGGGGGCGAGCTGCACGCCGTGCACGCGCTTCCCCCAGTTGATGACGCCGGCCTGCATGCCGCGCAGCTCGCCGCCGACCACGTTGACGCCGGACACCTGCAGACCGGCGCCGTGGCCGAGCACGAGGTTGAGTCCGGTGGCGGCCTGAACCCCGCGCAGGCCGCCGCGCACGACGTTGACGCCGGCCGAGGCCTGATAGCCGTGCACGTCGCCGCCGACGATGTTGGCGGCGATCGAGAGCTGGACGCCGCGCATCTGCTCGAGCGTCCAGTTGCCGCCGGTCGAGAGCTCGAAGCCGTGGATCCGGTGCGCGCGTCCGAGGAGCAGGTTGAACGCGCCGCGGTTGATCACCTTGCGGTGCTTCTCGCGGTTGTTGGTGGTCACCGACGGGACCAGGCCGAAGGCGAAGGGGATCACGCGATACTCGTCCGGGTCCGGCGTCGGCTCGGGGCCGCCGCGGCTGGTCGTCGGATCGAGGGTCAGGATCGCCAGGTCCTGGCGCGTCAGCTCGTTCTTGCGGCCGGCGCGGACCTCGAGGCTCGCGCGCGAGAGGCTGGTGCCGTCGTCGAGCACGATCTGATAGCGGCCGGGCTCGAGCGCGATCGAGACCGGGCCGGCGCCGATGCCCTTGTACAGCTCCGCCGCGAGCGCGCCGCGGGCGTCGCGGATATACACACGACCGCCGATGCTCGGGCCGATGTCGAGCAGCGCGGAGGTCTCACGCAGGTCGGTCATCACCAGGTCGCCGGTGCCGACCAGCTGTATGTCATACGCGGCGTGCTGGGCCCGCCCGGGCGTGGTCTCGGTGCTGGCGAGGGTCTCGTCGAAGGCGAAGCGATAGGCCTCGTTGAGCGTGATCCGGCGGTCGCGGTTGACGTCGGCGGCGCCGCGCAGGCCCGAGATCAGGTAGTGCGTGAAGAAGGAGCCGCCGATGCGGTCCGACTCCTGCGCGGCCTCCTCCGCCGAGCTCGAGGTCAAGAATGCGTGGCCCTCGACGCTCGCGTCGCCGCCGGTCGCCAGCGGCGGCCGCATGCGCCCGCCCTTGCTCCGCACGAACGCACCCGAGGAGCAGGAGTCGAGCATGCCGAGCCGCACCTGCGCCGGCACCCCGTGGATGAGGCCGCGCAGCCGCGCATAGTCGACCCGATCGTTGCCGAGCAGCAGCCCGCGCTCGTCGGCATGACCCGAGTAATAAAACAGAAATTGGACCCGCTCGCCGCCGGCCTGCGCCGCCTTGACGGCGGCCTGGGCGCGCGCGAAGCCGACGAGCAGCTGGGCCTGGGTCGGCTCCAGAAGCACGATCTCGTCGGCGCGCTCGAGGCCGCCGATCTCGACGAGCACGCGGGCCAGCGACCGCGCATCGGTGCCCGCATAGCGCAGCTTGACGCGGCTCGGCCCGCCATCGTTGGCCCCGACGATCAGGGCGATGCGCCGGGTCGCGGGCGCGGCCTCGGGCTCGGCCGCACGAACCACCGGCGCCGTCAGTGCGAACATTCCGGCGAGGGCCGCGACGATCACCGGCTTCACGGCGTCACCTTCCGGACCAGGAACGAGCGCTGGCGCCACGCCAGCGGCAGTGCCAGCGGCGCGCTCGCGGCTTCCGCGCTTCCCGCGAGGGCCCGCGCCGCCCGCTCGATCCGGGCGACATCGAGGGCCTCGTCCGCGGTGACGAGGATGAAGCGCTCGAAGCCCGGCGCCGCGTCGAGCTCGTACGACCTCGGCAGCGCGATCGCGCCGTCCTGCTGCAACACCGTCGATCCGCTCGCTTTATCCGGCGCATGCAATGTCACGAGCCCGCCGCCGTCGATCGAGAGCACGACCCCGTGGGCCGCGCCCGCGGCGACGTAGCTGAGCTGCAATCGATCGTGTGCACGGGCCAGCGCCGGCTCGGCCAACAGCACGGCGCGCTCGCCCTCCTGCCGATGCACGAGCAGGTGCGGATCGAGGCCCTTGATCCGCGTCTCGCCGGGATCCTGCGGCCTTACATGGCTGGCGATCAGGCTGTCCTTGGGGCCAGGCACGTCTTGCCC
>NZ_JACCSO010000009.1 GCF_013812955.1 Nannocystis sp.
TCGAAGCCCTGCGCGCGCAGGCCGTCGAGGTCGGCGTCGATCGCCAGCACACAGCCGAGACCCGGGCGATAGACAGCGGTGCGCGCGGTGAGGCCGAGCAACGAAGCGCGCACCAGCTGGCGCTCGCGGTCGACGGCGAAGGAGACGTACGACAGCGGCGCCAGGTCCTCCGCAGCGACCTGGACCGGGTCACGGCCGGCCACGAACACCGCGGAGCAGGCGTTCTTGGCGACATAGCCGGTCGCCGTCGGGAAGATCCACCCGGCCGCGAAGATCACCGCCGCAACCACGAGCAGCGCGATCACGGCGAAGATCCGCCGCCAGAGACGACCACGCGTGGGCCCTGAACCAGGTTTGGACAAGCCGCGCCAGCGTAACCCGACCCCGCGGCCGCCGTCGAGCTCCGGGCCGTGGTGCAGCGACGCCCTACGCCCAATTTGGCCCACCGCAAGATGGTCGCCCTGGCGCCCATGACCGTCACAGCACGTCGGACGCGGTCAGGCGCAGCCGGTCGGCGCGCGGCTCGAACGAGAACACGTTGCTGCGCGCGCGCAGGCTCGGGTCGGCGGCGCAGCGGTCGTTATGCGCGGCGTGCTCGCGCCAGATCGCCACATCAGTATCGATGTCGCCGCCGAGGCGGGGGTCCTCGCCGAGGTGCTCGCGCCAGATGTCGAGGCGGGTGCGCTTGACCTGGGCGCTGTCGACGATCGCCAGGTTGATCTCGCCCTCGTATTCGAAGGCGCGATCGTTGATGTTCGCGCTGCCGACGGTCAGGAACAGGTCGTCGATGATCATCAGCTTGGCGTGATTGTCGACCTCGACGAGCTGGCGCGTCCCGGCGCAGTCGAAGCCCTCGACCCGCAGCCCATACAGCCTCAGGCTCGGCAGGCGCCGGCGGATGCGGTCGAAGGCCTCGCGCGACCACCCGCCGGCGAGCAGGTCGTCGGCCTGCGAGCGCATGGTGACGGCGATGACATGGATGTCGGGGAACGAGCGGACGGTATCGGCGATCGCGTCGCTGACGTGGGTCGAGCGGAAATACTGGTCCTCGATATAGATCAGCTTGCGAGCGGCCCGCAGCGCCCGCAGGTGCACGTCGAGGATCCCCCGCTCCACGAAGGGCTCGGGCATCGTGCGCACCACCTGCACCTGCACGCCGCCGCGGATCGGCGGGTGCGCCGGCGGGTCGGGCATCTCGGTCGCGTGCTCCGACCACGCGGCCTGGCGGTCGATCATGTGATTCCACCGCTCCTGGAAGTTTCGCTCGAGGTGCTCGACCGCCGGGCCCTCGATCCGGGCCATGAAGTCGTGCCGCGGGATGTGGTCGGCACTGACCTCGCCGCACTCGACCCGGCCGCGGTGCTCGCCCAGACGCTCGAAGCCGCAGCGCCGGGCGTCGAAGAGCCGATGGCTGCGCGAGTCCCAGTCGTTCTCGCGCATGTTCATGCCGCCGCAGAAGCCGACCTTGCCGTCGATCACGACGGTCTTTTGATGGTACGAGCCGATATGAAAGTTACCGAACAGGCGATTGAGCAGGTTCATGCCGCCGTCGGGGAACAGCGGCCGCTCGGTGGGGTTCGCCTGCTCGAGCACCTCGAAGTTGTTCTTGCCCGCCGCCGCGACCTGGCGCAGCTCCCGGGCCTGGCGCAGCACCGGCACGTCCCAGGCCAGGAAGCGGATCCGCGTCTCGGCGGCCGCGCGCGCCTCGAGCAGGTCCTGGATGGTATACGGGACCCGCTGGTCCGGGTCGGTCAGCGGGATCGGCCGCTCGAGCTCCAGCGTGGATTCGTAGTACCAGGTGGTCAGGTGCACCGTATATTCCGAGGCCCGCAGGTCGCGGGCGACCGCGCCCCAGCCGGCGTCGCCGTCGACGAGCAGGTCGACCTTGTTGCCGTAGGTCGGCGGGTAGCCGATCGGCGTAAACCATAAATAATCGAGCGTGACGCCGATCCAGAAGGTCGCGCCGCCGCCCTCGATGAAGTCGACGCGCGAGCCCTCGCCGTCCGGCAGGCCGAGCGAGCGCAGCACCGGCCCGTCCTTGGTGTTGACATAGAAGAGGCTAAAGCGCAGGGTGCGGTGATCGTAGCCGCCCCAGCGCTGGAACCGCTCGATCACGACCTGATAGTCGCCGGTGCGCGGCAATGCCAGCGTATAGACCTCGTCGGCCTCGACCGCGTAAATCTCGACGTCGCCGCCGAAGACGCAGACGCTGGCCCCGCAGACCGGCACCCGGTGCGGCGTCTGGATCCGCAGCTCGATCCTGAGAGGTTGCTGTGGCGCGAAATCGTGCATTGATAGCCTCCAGCGGGTACGTCCCCAACATGAATGGCGTCGCGACGATGGCACGCCGTGATGGCGGTTCCTGGCCAGGCGCCACGAAGCGCAGCGCGGGCGCCATTCCCGGCGCATTCGAGCGGAGCAGGCGCTCGCGCGGCAGCGGTGAATTCACCATCACGCGAGCGCGGCGCGGCCAAACGCGCTGAACCTCGCGGCCGGCGCAATTGATCGCGGCGCGGCGGTCACATAACCTCCGCAACCCATGAACCGCGACCGCGCGCGCTCACCCGCGATAGACACCGAGCGAGAACGAATCCACGAAGCGCCGGGCCTCGCTCGCCACGTCGGCCGCGAGCCGAGCGGGGTACTCGACGATGATCATGCACAGTCCGTGACCGACGTCGACCACGCGCACGAGCCCCCGGGTGCTGCCATTGTCGCCGACGCCTTCTTTTCCGCGAGCGCCGTCGACCTCGATGTCGCGGATGCTCCGCCGTGGGCGATGCGCCCCGCATAGAGCTTGAAGACCTCGCTGGCCGCATCACCGAGGTCGAGCAGCGCCTCCACGCCGCTGGCGCTCTTGCTCGCCGCGACGATCGACTCGAGCGAGCTCCAGCGCTCGAGCAGCGCGGCCCCGGCTCCCTCGGCCTGCGGGAGCAGCTCCGGCTGCTCACGCTCGATCTTCACCAGCGCGTCGCGTACGCGCATATAATCGGCGACCGACCACGCCGCGTCGGTCGCGGGCAGCCCATAGGCCACATAGGGCCCGTTCACCACCGGCGCTACGTTCGGCGCGGGGGTAGCCGCTGCGGGGGTAGCCGGTGCGGGGTTAGCCGCTGCGGGCTCACGCCCACAAGCCACACCGGCCCAGAGCATGAGGGCCAGTGAAACTGCCCTCACTGCGGGATGTAATCCTGGCACAGCGAGTTCGAGACCGAGTCGTTGATGGCGGCGTTCAGGCTCAGCTGATTGGCGAGCACGAGGTTGATGTTGAAGGCGCCGCCGTCGGTGGCGTCGGGGATCGGGGTCTGGCCGTTGTAGGGGGTGAAGAAGCCCATGCTCACATCCTCGTTGTTGCCCGGGCCGCCGGTCTTGTCGTCGTCGGTGAAGGCGAAGACGCGGACCTGGCGGTCCTGCAGGGCCAGCACGGTCTCCTCGTAGGTGTGCTGGATCGCCACGCCGCTCTGCACGGCCCCCTTCACGCCGAAGGTGTCATCGGTGCAATGGATGACCATTCGCAGGGTGTCCTCCATCGGTCGCCACTGGAACGCGCCGGCGGCCGTGAACAGGGCGTCGATGCTGTTCTCGGGCCAGTCGCCGTTGGAGCCGCCGCCGTTGACCTGGGAGTTGGACTGGGTGAACTTCCACCACTTATTGAAGTCCATCTTGAGCGCCTGCACGTCGGCGTAGGGGGCCCCGCCGTTGATGATCAGGGTGTCGTCGACGAAGACGACCAGGCCGTAGTGGATATCGGGGAGCACGTCGAGCGACTTGAGCTTGGTGTCGACCGTGAGGATCTCGTCCTCGAGCTTTTGCAGGAGGGCGAGCATCGAGGTCGAGACGTCCATGACGAAGACGATGTCGATCTGCATCTTGCACATGTCGTCGCCGGTGCCCTCGAAGGTGTCGGCGCCGCCGCTGCTGGTGCCCGGGTCGACGCCGCCGGTGGTGCTCGTGCTCGCGCTCGTGCTCGTGCTCGCATCGCCGGTGCCGGTCGGCTCGCTGGTCTCGCCGGTCTGGCTGGCCTGGCTGGCGCCGCCGGTGCCGGTGCCGTCGGCGGTCGCCTCGCTCGCGCTCTCGCTCGCCGAACCGGCGCCGGTGCTGGTGCCGGCATCCGTGGCGCTGGCCGAGGTGACGCTGGTCGCGGTGCCGGTGGCGCTGTTGCTCGCCGAGCCGTCGCCGCCCTCGGTGCCGCAGGCAGGAACGAGGATGACGAGTGGGAGGGCGAGGCGGCGAAGGAAGGGCATAGGAGCCGTTATCGTCCGGCGCGGCCGCGGGCGCAAGCGGGAACGCGAGCGCGCATGGGTCCTGGCCCGAGCGGCCCGGGAGGTGCTAGGAAGCCCAATATGCCGAGTCAGAGGAGCTTCGCCGTGACGACGCCGCTGTGGGACTCCGAGCCGTTGTCGCGCGCGCTCGGGGTGCCTGTGCACCTGAAGATGGAGGCGCTGCAGCCCTGCGGGTCGTTCAAGATCCGCGGGCTCGGCACGGTGTGCGCGGCGCGGGTGGCCGGCGGGGCGCGGCGGCTGCTGTGCTCGTCGGGCGGCAACGCCGGGCTGGCGGTGGCCTATGCCGGTCGGCGGCTCGGGGTGGCGGTCACGGTGGTGGTGCCGCGCAGCACCAGCGCCTGGGCTCGCGAGCGCATCACCGCGGAGGGGGCCGAGGTGGTCGAGCACGGGGCGGCTTGGGCCGAGGCGCACGCATATGCGCTTTCGACCATGTCCGAAGGGACAGCCTACGTGCACCCATTCGACGACCCGGAGATCTGGGCGGGCCACGCGGTGATGATCGACGAGGCGGCGGCGCAGCTGCAGCGGCGGCCGGGAGCGGTGGTGGTCGCCGTCGGCGGCGGCGGCCTGCTGTGCGGGGTGCTGCTGGGCATGCAGCGGGTCGGCTGGGGCGAGGTGCCGGTG
>NZ_JACCSO010000011.1 GCF_013812955.1 Nannocystis sp.
CGCCTGGGCCGAGCGCTCGCTCGCGCAGCGGGTCGCGTTTGCGACCGCCAAGCGCTTCGCCTTCGACGGCCGCAGGCGTCCGTTCCTGAGGCTTGGTTTTGCTGCCCTGACCGAGCGGGAGATCCGCGAGGCGGTCCGGCGGATGGCGCTCGCGCTGGCCTAGGGACGGCGCCCCTGCTCGCTCGAGGGTTTTTTTCGCGCTCCGGGAACCCACGCCGCGCGCGGCCGTGCAATGCTCCTGTGACCTTCGCAGCCCAGCGGGACACGCTCCCCGTGCCATCGACCGCCCCTGCCGAACTCGACGAATTGACGATCGCCCGCGCCCAGCGAGGCGACGCACGGGCGCGCCGCGACCTGGTCGAGCGCTACCAGCGGCCGGTGTTCGCGCTGCTCTCGCGCATGCTGCAGCGCCGCGAGCTCCCGCCCGGCGTCGAGGACCTGGCCCAGGAGACCTTCCTCAGGGTGTTTCGCGCGCTTCCGGGCTTCGACCGCGCGGGACCTGCGAAGCTCTCGACGTGGATCCTCACCATCGCCAGCAACCTCGCGATCGACGCGATGCGACGGCGACGGGTCCTCACCGAGCCCCTCGACGACGTGCGCGAGCCGGCCGCGCCGGGTCGCAGCGACGCCGAGTCCGAGCGCGTGCGCCTGGCCGAGGTGCTGCGTCGCGCCATCGACGACCTCTCACCCGACCATCGCGCCGCGTTTCTGCTCCGCGAGTATCACGACTTCGAATATGCCGAGATCGCCAGCGCCCTGGCCATCGACCTCGGCACCGTCAAATCGCGGCTGAGCCGCGCCCGTGCGGCCCTGCGTCGCTCGCTCGAGGAGGTATACCGTGCACGATGAGCCCCGCAGCGATCTAGAGCGTCAGGCCCTCGCCGCCTGGACCGCCCAGGAGCCACCGCCCGGCTTCGCCGATCGGGTGCTCGCGGCCGATGTCCGCCCGCCCGCGAAGCCGCCCATCGAGCTGCCCAGGCTGCCGCGTCTCGGTCTGAGCTGGCCCGGCATGGCCGCCGCTGCTCTGGTCGCCGTCGCCATCGCCGGCAGCGTCGCCGCGGCCGTGAACTGGTGGCCGAGCTCCGCGCCGCAACAGCAGCGGGATACACCCAGCCCGCGCGAGGGCCACGAGCGTCGCACGCCGGCCAGCCTCTCGCTGCCCGACGCGCCGAAGCCGACCGCACTGACTGCTCCGGCCCCCGCCGAGATGGCCGCGAAGATCGACGCATACCTCGGCGGATTCGGTCGGTTGTACGGCGACGCCTTCAAGCTGCACGGCAGCGTGGTCGTGCTGCGCGGCGACGAGCGCCTGTACGAGCGCGGCCTCGGCGTGACCCAGCTGGTGGCCGGCAAACCTGTCTCTCCGGACACCCGCTTCAAGATCGGCTCGCTGAGCCAGCAGTTCACCGCGGTGGCCATTCTTCAGCTGCGCGACGCGGGCAAGCTCGGGCTCGACGACCCGCTCAAGAAGCACCTGCGCAACTACCCGGGCGTCGGCGACGGCATCACCCTGCGCCAGCTGCTCTCGCACACCTCGGGCGTCCCGAATTACACCGAGAACCTCGCGCTCGCCGAGATCGTCCCCGGGCGCGTCTACTCGCCGAGGCAGATCCGCGCCACCTTCGAGACCCGCCCGCTCGAGTTCCCGCCCGGCACCGACTTCGACCCCAGCAACGCCGGCTACTTCCTGCTCGGCCTCGTCGTCGAGCAGGTCAGCGGCCACAGCCTCGCCGACTATGTGCGTGACAACATCGCCAGGCCCGCCGGCTTGCGACACACCACCGTGCAGGGCGCGGGTGCGTTGCCGGACGCGCCGATGGCCACCGGCCACGAGTTCAGCGAGGAGGAGGTGCTGGTGCCGGTCGCGGCCCTCGACCTCTCGGTTTATGGCGGCGCCGCCGGTGTGGTCTCGACCGCGAACGACCTGGCCCGCTTCGACCACGCGCTGCGCGTCCCGGGCCTGCTGCTGTCCGGGCGCTCGCTCACCGAGATGTACACGCCGGTGCGCAACAGCTACGGCCTCGGCTGGCTCGTGCAGCAGGACCACGGTCAGACCATGGTCGGCCACCCTGGCGGCGTCGAGGGCTTCAACGCCGCGTGGCTGCGCTTCATCGGCCCCGGCGGCATCACGGTCATCGCGCTCGCCAACACCGAGGCCGTCGACTGCCGCCAGATCGCCCACGACATCGCCGCGATCGCCCACGGCGAGGAGGTCGACCCGCCGCTCGAATACAAGGAGCAACCGGTCTCGATCGGCATGTACGAGCGTTACCTCGGCGACTTCAACCTGAGCGAGCGCACGCGCGGGCGGCTCGCCGGCATCATCGATGGTGACGAGCTGGACCTGCTCGAGGGCGTGCGCGTCTACGTGGACGACGGCCGGCTGTTCATGCTGGTGCCGCTGCACGGCGCGAAGTGGTTACACGCCAGCGGACCCGATGCATTCTTCTTCAAGGACCCCGCCGGCACCCTCGCGCAGTTCGGCCCGCCGGGCGCCCCCGTCACGACCCTCACCCTGCGCCAGGGCGACCTCGAATTCATCCTGGTCCGCGGCAAGCCCGGCGCGCCCAACAGCGCGATCCCCGACATCGCGGTCCATCCCGGAGCCTACCGAAATACGCCGTGAGCGCGGCCTGATCGCGGGCGTTAGCGACGTCGACGCTCAGGCCGTCGCAATTCGTGCGCGCGAGCCGTGCACCGTTATCGCAGCTTGTGAAGGATCGCCGCGCTGATGCCGTGCAGCCCCGAGTCCTCGCCGCTGCGCAGCGCCTCGAGATGACCGGCGAGGCCCACGAGGTCGGCGAGCGCCTCGGGTCGCATCTCCGACAGCGCCTCGAGCACCACCCACCGCGGCGTCGCGCGCAGCTCCGCGAGCAGCGCCACCGCGGCCTCGGGCCCGATCGCCACCAGCGCCCGCTTCGCGTACCAGCGGGTGTCACGATACACATGCTCGTCGTCGAGCAATCTCAGCAACATCGGGATCGCCGCCGCCGCGCCCGGACCGATGCGCCCCAGCGCGTGAGCGATGCGCCCGCGGACCCGCTCCTCGCTCGAGCCGCGCGGTCCGCCGAGCAGCCGCTGCAAGTTCACCAGCAGCCGCGCGACCGCGCCGGGCCCCTGCTCACCCAGCGCCTCGGCCGCGAGCAAGCCCCGTAAATTATCCTCGCCCGCGAGCCACGCCAGACAGTGCTCGACCGTCGGCGGGTTCGGCGGGACCAGCCGCGCGAGCAGCCCCGAAGCCAGCCCCTGCATCTGTCCGCCGAGGCGCGCGAACATCACGAACCCCGCGGTCGTCGCCGCCGGGCGATCGATGTGCGCCAGCGCGACGAAGGCGGCCTCGAGGACCTCGCGCGAGCCGGCGCCGAGCGTCGCGCGCAACCCCGCGATCGCCTGCTGCTTCGAGTCGATGTCGAGGTCGCTCGCCAGCACCGGCGCAAATCTTAAAAGTTCACGCACGGCCTCCAGGCAGCCCCCGGCGTCCTGTTCATGCCGGGCGAGCCGCTCGAGACACGCGTTGAGGTCGAAGCCCGGCAGGGGCCGCGAAGCTAACACGCCCCGGACGCCTCACGCCATCACAGCACGCGCTCGGCGTCCTCGCTCGTGAACGGCTCACGCGCGAAGCGCCCGCCTCGCGCAGACGAGTCAGAGCTGCACCCATCCGAGGAAAGTCTTGGCCATCGAACCCACCAAAGTCGTTATCGATCGCGCGTATCTTCAGCCATGCAGCGCAGCGATGCGGACACGCGGTTCTCCCCTCGTTCCAAGCCGGGTCGCGATCCGGTTGCCGCTGCGAGGCCGGGCGTGATACTTTGCGTTTTGATGCGCCATCTTCGCCTGGGACACGTGGGAGCCGCCTTGTGGGTGCTGGCGGGCTGTGCCCTGCGCGACCCGCTCGGCGATGCGACCGATTCGCAGGGCACGGCCTCGACCTCGGACGCTGCTACGACCGGCAGCCCGACCAGTGACGCGCCGCCGACCACCAGTCCAACCACCACCGGTCCCAGTCCAACCACCACCGGTCCGACCGGGGGAGATCCGACCGACTCGGCCAGCGTCGGCGAGACCTTTTGTCCCTGCAGTTGCGGCGAGGCGATCGTCGATGTCCGCATCGCCCCGGTCGACGTCGTCTTCGTGCTCGACAAGTCGGGCTCGATGGACAACGTCCCCGGCGGCTTCTGGGATCACGACGCGGACGACCTCGACCTCGACGGACAGAGCGACTTCGACCCCGAGCAGAACATGCCGGCGACGCCCGAGGTCTCGCGCTGGGAGAGCCTGCGTCGGGTCGCCGAGGGCACGCTCAACACCTTCGACCGCTCGCTCAACGCCGGCCTGTCGTTGTTCCCGTCGCGCGACGCGACCAACGCCTTCACTCTGGAAGGTGCCTGTCCGGTGGAGGTCCCGATCGAGGTCGCCATCGAGCCGAATCACGCCCAGGCGATCCTCGAGGTGCTGCCACCGGCCACGGGCGGCAAGCTCGCGGGCGGGACCCCTGCATCACTGGCGATCGCCGCGACGGTCTCCGCCCTCGCGGCCGGTGACCCGGCCCATGCGCGTCATATCATCTATGTCACGGACGGCGCAGCCCAGTGCAACGGTGACGCCCCCGAGGCCTTCGAGACCTACGACGAGACGCTGCACGACCAGGTGGTCCAGGCGCTCGCCGTCGACACGATCACCTCGCATATCATCGGCATCGAGATCGAGGATGTCACGAGCCCGGTCGTCCTGGACGGCCAGCCCGACGCGGTCAACAACCATGACCGCCTCAACGAGCTGGCGACCCAGGGCGGCGCACCACGGTCCGGCCCCGAGAAGTTCTTCAACGCGAACACCGAGGAGCAGCTACGCGCGGCCTTCGAGGAGATCGTTCGGGACGCGCTGCCGTGCACGGTCGTGCTCGAGCCGCCGCCGCACTTCCCCGATACTGTCGAGATCCGGGTCAACGACGTCGACTATGGCAAGGCCAGCGTGACCGACTGCGCCGCCGAGTCCGGCTGGCGCTACCTCGAGCCAGGCAGATCCATCGAGCTGTGCGGCACGGCCTGCCTCGACTTTCAATCCGCCGGGTCCCTGGACGCCCAATATCGCTGCGGCGATTCCGACTGCTGCTGAACGCGGGCAGCTCGCGCGGGCGAATGCTGGCAAGTCAGGTACAACCATCCGGTCCGCACACGGCGCCCGGGGCGGCCGCTTCGAGGGCCTGGTTCGCGGCCCACGCGGTGGTGAGCGCGGCCAGCAGCGCCTCGGGAGGGTGAGCGCCGGAGATGGCGTCGCGATTCGCGAGCAGGAAGAACGGCACGCCACGAATGCCGAGCCGGCGCGCCTCGGCCTCGTCGGCCCGCACCTCGCGCGCAAACCCATCGCCCCTCAGGACCTCGCGGACCTCGTCGGCTGCGAGCCCGACCTCGCTGGCGAGCCGCGCGAGGGTGGCCTGGTCGCCGATGGGCTCGCCCTCTGTAAGGTAGGCGCGAAGCAGCCGCTCCTTGAGGGCGCCCTGGCGGCCGTGCTCATGGGCGAGGTGCAGCAGGCGGTGGGCGTCGAAGGTGTTGCCCGGGCGAATGCGCTCGAAGTGAAAGTCGAGCCCGTCGGCGGCCGCGGTTTGCGTCATGCGGCGGATCATCAGCTCCGCCTCGCCCATGCTGGTCCCGTACTTGCGGGCGAGGCGAGCGGCGTACGGAGGCGTGGCGCCGAGGTCTCGCGGCGCCGACGGGTCGAGCTCGAAGGACCGCCAGATCACGTCGACGGCGTCCCGATGCGGGAACTGGGCGAGCGCGGCCTCGAGCCGGCGCTTGCCGACATAACACCAGGGGCACGCGATGTCGGACCACACGTCGATGCGGAGCCTTTGCATGCCCGACACTGTGGGCCGGGTCCCGCGCGCGCGCGAGCCCTCGCGCAACGGCGCAGCTCACGGCCTCGCCCGACCGCGCCCGGGTTGCAGTAGACTGCCGCGTCTGGCGATCTGGCTGCAGCTGAGCGCGGGGCACGGACCTCCCGAGTGCACCTGGGTGGTCGCGCGCCTGGTCGACGCCCTGCTCGCGGCCGCCGCGGAGACGGGCGTCACGGCCGCTTGCCTCGAGCGCGTGCCGGGCAGCGAAGCCAGCACGCTGCGCTCGGCGCTGATCGAGCTGTCCGAAGGACCCTGTGAGCACTTCGCCGCCGGCTGGCAAGGCAGCGCGCTGTGGGTCGGCCGCAGCCCGTTTCGCCCGGAACACCGCCGCCGCAACTGGTTCGTGCAGGTCACCCGCATCGAACCACCCGGCGACGACGAGGTCGCAAGCCTGCGCCCCGAGGACCTCGAGGTGACGACGATGCGCAGCACCGGCGCGGGCGGGCAAAACGTCAACAAGCGCAGCACCGCGGTGCGCGTCCGGCATCTGCCGAGCGGGGCCGAGGTCGTGGCCCGCAGCGAGCGCTCGCAGGCCGCGAACCGCCGCGAGGGGCTCGCGCGGCTGGCCTGGCTGCTCCGCGAGCAGGCGCAGGGGCGGCGCGACGCCGGCCTGCGCGCGCAGTGGGACGCCAAGGGTCAGGTCGAGCGCGGCAGCCCGCGCCAGGTGTTTCGCGGGCCCGACTTCATCCGCGACGCACCGACCTGAGCCCGCCGAGGTCGGTCAACGCGGCTCGCCCGACGACGGCGCACGCTGTGGCAGCGGTCGCCCGGGCACGGGCAGCACGAAGTGATACTCGAAGGTCTTGCCGCGCATCGTCGCCGGGAAGATCCAGCGCTGACTCGCGTTGATCATGCAATCGACCACCTCCTGCGGCAGGTCGCTCGCCAACACGCTCGGTGTCTTCGCCTTGGCTCGCTCGTTCGCATCGTCTTCGAGCGTGAACGCGACGCTCGCCTGCCCGCTCACCGGCGGCACGTCGGGCTTCCCCCTCGTCTCGCACCAGCGAACCTCGAAGATGTGGGCGCCGATGATGGCCTCGAAGATGCGCTGCTCCTTGACGTCGCCCTTGGGTTCACCGAACACGAAGGTCGAGATCGATTGGTGCTCGAAGGGCTCCGCGGGCGCCTCGCCGACCCAACCTCACGCCTTGCGAGCTCGCGCTCGGGCTCTGCCCTCGTCTCGGAGATCGACGAGCCGTGCTGCTCGCGCCGCTCACGTCGCGCGCCGGCGCGCCGCTGCATGCGAAAGAGGTTGCGCAACACGGTCGCCAGCCACGGGCGCGCCGGCCGCTCGGCGTCTCGTGGCGGGTTGGCCCACACGGCCACCAGCGTCTCCTGCACGAGGTCATCCGCATCGTCCGCATCTCTGGCCAGCATCGCCGCGAAGCGTTGCAGCCACTGCAGGTCGCTCAGCGCCAGGATGACGGATCCAGTGCTCTTCATCGTTCACCGCAGCATGCCGCCGCGGAGCATTGTGTTGCACACGAAAGACCTGCGCCGCATGCGCGGCGGACGTCGTCCACGATCACTTCGCCGCGCTGGCTCGACCGCGCGCCGATCAGGACGCCGCGAGCGGGCGAATCGGACCGAGCGCACACCTGCTGCGGAGGATGTACGCCTGTCCGCAAGGACACATGGCGACGCGTGACCAGGCAGCAAAGTTGCCACCGGACACATGTCTACGCCGCAGCGCGCAGGACCGATGTGACAGCGCAGCCCCGTGAGATTCCAGAAGAGAGATTCCAGTTGACGACGCGGCGGGCCTCGTCTTCCATGAAACTGTGCGCCCCCTGGCTCGCTGGATCCGTATCGGTATCACCTTCGCGCTCGCCACCGCGGGCTGTCACAAGGACTCGTCGTCGACGACGCCGGTCAAGGACGGCAAGTGCACCGGGGCTCGCTGCGTCGAGCAGGCCGAGGCCGCGATGTATTACAACGACCCCGCCAGCGCCCGCGAGCCGCTCGCGGCCGTGTGCCAGGGCGGCGACGGCTTCGCCTGCTTCCGCCTCGCCGAGCTCCACCAAAACGGTCGCGGCGGCCCCGTGGACCTCGACCAGGCGGTGCTGCTGTACGCCGAGTCGTGCGAGAAGCAGTATGGCGAGGGTTGCGAGCGCCGTGCCGACCTCGCGGTCGAGGGACACGGCGGGCCCGAGCTCGAGCTCGAGTTCGCGAGCAAGGCCTGCAAGCGCGACCGACCGCTCGCCTGCCTGCGCGGCGGACAGCAGCTCAACGAGGGGCGGGGCGTCGAGCGCAACGTGACCCTGGCGATCGACCTGTTTCAGAAGGCGTGCAACCTGGCCGAGCTCGACGGCTGCACCGCCGCGGGCGACCTGCTCTCCGACCCCGAGGGCACGCCCGAGGCCAAGGCCCGCAGCTATGCGGCGTACAACACCGCCTGCAAGCGCCACAACGCGTATGGCTGCCTGAAGGTGGCCATGGCCTTCCACGACGGCGTGGGTGTGCCGGCCAACGCCGAGGCGGCGCGCACCCACTTCGCGCGCGCCTGCGAGTTCGCCGACGAGGACGGATGTCGGGTCGAGAAGCAGCTCGCCGAGGCCAACGGCAAGCGCGTGGACATCGAGCTGAGCACGAAGGTCGCGGAGCTGAGCATGGCTGGCCTCGAGGCCCGAAAGTTCTCCTGTCGCATGTCGGACCAGGGTCTGCCGGCGCTCGAGGAGATCCTCGCGGGCCTCGCGGAGCACAAGGCTGCGCTCGACGGCTGCGCGAAGAATGGGACGGCGCTCGAGGTGACCTGGGAGTTCGCGGGCGGCCGCGTGCGCGAGGCGAAGGTCACCGACGAGGTCTCGCCGAAGCTGGCCAAGTGCGTGGCCACGACCCTGCGCAAGGCGAAGCTCGCCACCACCGGTTCATGCAAAGCCGTGCTGCTGCTGGGCGACCCGGGCGGCGCCGCGACCGCTCTGGCCGAGCGCGGCAAGCCGAAGGGCAAGCACGTGCGCATCAGCCACGAAGAGGAGTGACCGCGCCACAGCGAGTCCGCAGCGCCCGACCGCGCCGGACTCGGCGCTGCGCGAGGAGCCGGCCCTGAACGGGTGATATTGGCGGCGGGCATTCACCTCGCTCATGGGCATACATACCAGGATGTCGCCGCTGCGACAGGCTATGAAGATATAGCGTGAAATCGCGCAACACGCCAGTCACCAGAGCAACATCCCCCGTCCGACCCGCACGAGCACGCCCATCGTCGCCCCACTCCACCACACCCAGCCCACCGCCCCCAGGAACGCCACCCCGAGCACCGCCCGCACTCGATTCCAGGTCCGGGTCACATTCACGCGATCGAGCGGCACCAAGATAGCCAGAGCCGGCAGCGCCGCGAGCCACGGCGAGACCACGAGCGCGCCATACACCGCGCATACGCCGAGCATCACGCGCACGAGCAGCAGCGTGCGCGTGACCCCGAGCGCGACCGCCGTGGTGCGCACGCCGGTGGCCGCATCCGCGTCGTGATCACGGATCACCTGGATGCCCTCAAAGACCCCCGAGAACAGGCCCAGCCAGCCCGCGAGGGCCCAGCCGAGCGCGCTCTCGGGCGGGGCGCCGCACAGCGGCATCGCCACGCCCCAGGCGATCATCGCCGCGACATCCGCGTAGGGCATCGCCTTGAGGCGCGCCGAGTAGGCCCAGCAGACCCCGCCGCCGAGCACCAGCGGGACCAGCAGGCCGGGCATCCACACGCAGACCGCCAACAAGACCGCCAGTAGGCCGAGCTGCGCGCAGATGCCGGCGCGGCGGTGGTCGCGGAGGAAGCGGGTCTTGATGTCGTCGCGACCCGGCACGCGCAGGTCGGCGGCGAGGTCGAGGTAATCGTTGTTGAGATACACGAGCAGGTTCAGGCCGAAGGCGAAGCCGATCCGCAGCGCGAGCTCGCCGGGGGGCAGCTGCAGGGCGAAGGCGATCGCCGCGGCGCCGGCGATGTTGGCCATCTCGAGGCGGCGCAGGCGATAGACCGCGACCTCGAGGATGATGCGGGCGGCGTCAGGGATAAGCATTGCGCACCTCCAGGTCCGCGGGGTGCGGCGCGGGGATCTTGATGAAGCCGACCGGGTCGAAGTTGTCGATGCGGACGCGCCGGAGCTCGCAGTCGGGGACGCACTGCAGCGTCTCCATCCAGTGGTAGCGCAGCACCAGATCCCGGTCGGGTTCGCTGCCGGTGACCTGCAGCAGGTTGGTGCTGGCGGCGACCCGGCCGCCGCCCTCGGCGACCAGCTGCGGCGAGATCTTGGTGCGAAAGATGTGGTGCGGGCCGATCGTCGCCACCGGCTCGAGCACCTCGGTGCGGCGCTCCCAGCTCTTGACCTTGTTGGTGATGATCACGTGGCCGACCGCGTAGGTCTCGAAGTAGGCGCGCAGCTCGTCGTCACCGGCGACGCCCTCCTTGCGCCGGCGAAACAGGTTGGCGCTGCTGTGCTCGAGGTTGCGGTACAAAAATCCGCCGATGACCTGCGCGTCGGTGCGCCAGGTCAGCTGCTCGCCGAGCGACGGCTCCTCGACCAGGAAGCGCGACTGGCCGTCGTCGTGCGCGCGGACCCACTCGGCGAGCGCGCCGTGTTCGGGGGTCACGGCGCGGTGGCGGTAATCCGGCTGGGCGGGGAAGCCCTGGCTGGTGATCGGCTGCCAGGCGTTGTTGTAGAGCGGGGCGATCTTCGGCAGCAGGCTCGGGGTGAAGTAGAGGACGTCGGAGATGAGGTGTTGCGCGGCCGGCACGGCCAACAATGCGAGGGCCAGCTTGGGTCCGATCGCCAGACCTCGCAGCGCGCCGCGGCGGATGGCCGCGTCGATCGCCGCGGCCGCGGGGATCAGCGCGAAGAAGCCGAGCGGCAGCACGTGGCGGTAGGGCTGGATCTGGCGGAAGATCCAGGCGTAGGCGCCGAGGTAGCTGAGCGCCAGCAGGGTCAGCACCGCCGCGATGAAGGGCAGGGCGCGTGGGTCACGTTCGCGGCGCCATAGCACCAGCCCGATCGCACATGTCGCAAGGAACAGCAGGCGAAAGCCGGTGCGCGTGCCGATCATGCCCGAGGTCGCCGAGTCGAGCGTGAGGCCGAGGAAGTCGGCGAGCACGAAGGGCAGCCCCGAGAGCCCGAAGTAGCCCGAATCGAGGATGTAGTGCCAAAACCGCAGCGAGACCGCGAGCCACCAGCCGTTGATCGCCAGGGTCGCCGCGACCATCAACAGCACCGTCAGGTGCCCGCGCACCCCGAGGGCAGCGCCACCGCGGCCGCGCGCGGCCCGGATGTAGAGCGCGAGCATCGGCGCCGCGAGGATGAAGAAGCTGTACGGGTGCACCAGATGCACCAGCCCCAGCGACAAACCAGCCGCCAGCGCCAGCCACGGGCTGCGGGTCCGCAGCCACCGGTAGAACAGCGCCAGCGGCAGCAGGCACAGGTAGCTGGCGAACGCGTAGGCGGTCATGCCGACCCACCAGCACCAGTGCGCGAACGAGTCGAAGTACCACAGCAGCGAGGCCATCGCGGTGGCCGCGAGCGCGGGGGCGCGGGTGAGGCCGAACAGGCGCGCCGAGAGGAACACGACCGGGAGCACGAGCCAGTGCGCGGCGACGGCGAACAGGTTGAAGGCGAGGGCCTGCGGCACGCCGAGTCGATGCAGGGCCCAGGTCCAGACCTCCCAGCCCTTGTTGTCGGCGTCGAAGATGACGCCCGCGGGAGAGCCGGCGAGCAGGCGGACGTCGTAGACCCAGCTGCGGCCCCAGCCGTCGAGCCCCTCGATGGCGCGCCAGACCTGGGCGACGTGGGTCTCGTAGTCGACGCCGAGGATCGGCTGGTCGGTCCACCACACCGCGGTCGGCATGAAGTGGAGGAAGCACAGCATGTGCACCCCGAGCAGCACGGCGACGGCCAGCGCGAATGCGCCCCGGCGCGGCGGTTTCGTGGGCTCGGTCACGCCCGGCATCATAAGCGCGCGCCGCCGTTCTTTGAACCGGCAAGCGGCGTTCAAACGCGAAGAAACCGGACCGGGGCGAGCCCGGTCCGGTCATGAGGTGATGTCTTGGTCCTCGATCGCTCAGTCGGCCTGGAGCACGAAGGGGTAGGTGACGATCACGGTGCCGCCACCTTCCGGCTTGGGGAAGCTCCAGCGGCGGACCGACTGCGCGATGCAGCTGGAGACGCTCTTGTCCTTGATGTCGGACTCGGAGACCACCGCCGTCGGCACCTTGCCGACGCCGTTGATCTGGAACTGCACCGCGACGCGGCCGGCGAGGTTCGGGTCCCGCGCGAGGCCCTGGTTGTAGCAGTGGCGGACCTCGTTGATGTGCGCGCGCACGACCCGGCGGATCAGGTCCTTGTCGAGGCCACCCTGGATGCTGGCGATCCCGAGGCGGGGGTTGGGCACCTTGGGGCCGCGGGTCTTGAAGCCGACCGTGTTGCGCATGCCGGTGCCGTCGCCGGGCTGGTTGTGACCGATGAGGCCCGTGGAGCCGAGGCCGATCGTGTTCATCCCGTTGCCGCCGCCGCCGCGGCCGCTGCCGACCAGCCCGAGGCCGCCGTTGCCGTACGACTCGCCCACCTGGGTGCCGACGAGCTGGCCCCACGCGTCGGCGTCGTCGCTGCCGGCCGCGAAGGTCCCGCCCGGCGAGGCCATGAAGTGGCCCGGGTTGGCCGCCATGACCCCGAGGATGCCGGCGGTGCGCGCCTGCAGCTCCGGGTTGAAGTCGCGGGCCATCGTCGGGATCTTCGCCGAGCCCTTGATCGCGTAGCGCCCCGCAGCCGTGGCGCTCTTGGGGTTGCCGGCCTTGCCCTCGGCGCCGCTGTGGCGCTCACCGGCGACGCCGCCGGCCTCCTGCACCACATCGTCCTCGAAGACCTCCTCCTCCTTGGCCTGCTCCGGCTGCGCGAGGTAGCCGACGAAGCGATTGTTGTCGGCGTCCTCCTGGACGCTGAGCGCGCCAGCCTGGCCCGGGATCATGTGGGTGAGCACGAGCAGGCTGCCGAGCACCGCCGCGGCGCCGCTGTTGGTGACCCAAAACGGCTTGTCGATCTCGCTCTTGCGCGCCGTCACCACGCCCGGGGCGACCGAGTGGATGAAGAAGGTCAGCGCGCCGTGACGCACGCGGGCCTGGGCCCCGGGGACCAGCGGCACGCTGTACGCCATGCCGACCCGGGTCGCGCGGCCGCTCTCGATCAGCGCCGCGAGCGTGGTGCTGTGCCCGTCGAAGGTCAGCTCGCCCTGCATCTCGGCCGTGAACTGCAGCGCGTAGTCGCCGTCGCCCTGGACCAGCGGGAACGACTCGCCGTTCGGCAAGGTCGCCGCCGGCACGTGCATGGTCGCGTCGTGACCCTCGCCGAGGGTGTACGCCCGGCGACCGCGGTCCTGCATGCGGGTGAAGCCGACGCCCATCGGCACCAGGCCGAGCATCGCCAGGCCGAAGCCGAGGCCGCCGAGGCCGGTGCCGGGCTTGGCGGGCGCGGGCTTGCCGGCCTCGGAGGCCGCGGCGACGCGCTCACCGTAGCTGTCCCAGTACTGGGCCGCCTCGTGGCCGAACAGCGCGGCGCCGGCGAGGGCGACGCAGCCACCGAGGGCCAGCCACGCCGGAGCGGTCTTGCGACCGTCGCGGACCTGACCGAGGTGCTGCACGTCGATGACCGTGTCGTTGAACATCGCGGTCACCTGGGCGACGCGCGAGCCGTTCTGGAC
>NZ_JACCSO010000024.1 GCF_013812955.1 Nannocystis sp.
CGCTGGCCCCCTTGCTGGCCCTCTCGCTGGCCTGTGATCGGGCCCCGCCGAGCAGCCCTTCGCCGCCGCCGAGCGGCGCCGAGACCCCACGCATTGCGACCGCGGAAGATCCGCCCGCCGATCCGCCCGCGGCCGCAGCGGCGCCGGTCGCCAGCCCTGCCGCGGCCGTCGGCCCTCCACCTCCGGCGAGCCCCGCAGACGCGGGTACCTGCCCCGAGCGCGATGACCCGGCCTTCGGGGTGTTGATCGCGCCGCAGCGGCCCGTGGTCGGCCAGCCGCTGCGCATCCTCGCGGCGACGCTCGCCGGTGAGGCGCCGATCACCGTGAGGATCGACGCCGGCCCGCGCCCGCGCGAGGCCGACGCAGCTGTCCCTGCGGACATGAACATAAGGCCAGGCGTGCCCTCGGCCGTGATCGCGACCCTGACCCCGGCCCAGGCCGGCGATCTGACGGTGGTGGTCGGCCGCGAGGGGGTGGGGCGCGCCTGCCTGCGCATCAAGATCCGCGCCCAGCCGGCCCACGACTCGCCGCCGGCGGCCGACGGCAACCAGGCCTGGCCGAGCGTGCGGGCCTGGGACGCCGGCGAGGAGGCGCTGTACTCGGCGTGGCTGCGCGAGCTGTTTCACGCCGAGCTCGGCGCCGACCTCGCGACCACGGCGCTCGACCAGATCACCGGCGACAGGGCTCGCAACCTCCTGCACGGCGCGCTCGGCTGGAACGAGGACAGCCGCCATCCGGCCGGCCTGGCGATGCGCCCCGACTGCGCCGACACGCCCTACTTCCTGCGCGCCTACTACGCGTGGAAGCGCGGGCTGCCGTTCGGCTTTCGCGGCTGTTCGCGCGGGGCCCCCGGCAAGGCCCCGCGCTGCGGTGAGGTCACCGCCAACACCGGGAAGCAGGAGGGCACCGGCCCGCAGCCGGGCCAGCTCGGCGCGCTGCAGTACTTCATGCGTCGCACGCTCGCGTGGGGCGTGCACACCGGCAACGGTCGGGTCGCGCTGAGCGACGAGCGCAGCGACCTCTATCCGGTCCGCCTCGATCGCCGGGCGCTGCGTCCGGGCAGCGTCTACGCCGACCCTTACGGTCACATCCTGGTGCTGGTCGAGCTCTTCGAAGGCACAGGTGGTCGACCCGGGGTGCTGTACGCGATCGACGGCCAGCCGGACGGCAGCATCACGCGCAAGCGGTTCTGGGAGGGCAACTTCCTGTGGAACCCGGACCCCGGCCTCGGTGGTTCGGGCTTCAAGAACTTCCGGCCGGTGGTGATCCGCGACGGCGCGGCGGTGCAGCTCGGCGACGCGGAGCTGCAAGCCGAGCCCGGCTACGGCGACGTCTCGGCGGCCCAGGGCGAGCTGTCCGGCCCGGCCTTCTACGACGCGATGGAGCGGCTGATCACCCCGGGCATCCGCGATGCATCGCTCGCCCAGGAGGAGGCCGTCGCCGCGCTGTTCGAGCAGGCCCGCGTGCGCGTGACCTCGGTCGCCAACGGCGACGAGTTCTTCAAGAAGAACCCGGGCGCGACCGTGGCGATGCCCGAGGGCTTCAAGGTGTTCGAGACCACCGGCGCCTGGGAGTCGTACTCGACCCCGGCCCGAGACCTGCGCCTGCTGATCGCCATGGACGTGGTGCGCGGCTTCTCCGACAAGGTCCGCCGCCAGCCCGCGGTGTTCGGGGTGCCCGAGGGACCCGGCCAGGCCGCGGCGCTGGCCGAGCTGCTCACCAGGCTCGAGGCGGCCCGCGCCGCGCTGCTGCGCGAGGACCGGTTTCGCCTGCAGTACACCCGCAGCGACGGCAGCCCCTGGACCCTCACGCTCGCCGATCTGCTCGCGCGCGGCCCCGCGCTCGAGGCCGCCTACAACCCCAACGACTGCCCCGAGCTTCGCTGGGGCGCCGCGCCCGGCAGCCCGGAGGCCAGCACCTGCGGCCGCCACGCCCCCGCCGAGCAGCAGACCAAGATGCAGCGCTATCGCAGCTGGTTCCACGACCGCAAGCGACCCGCCCGCGGGACCTGACCTTTTGAGCATGTCCGAACAGACACGCTAACGCCGC
Organism: Nannocystis sp.; assembly: GCF_013812955.1. Taxonomy (GTDB): domain Bacteria; phylum Myxococcota_A; class Polyangia; order Nannocystales; family Nannocystaceae; genus Nannocystis. The sequence continues at coordinate 2,050 of NZ_JACCSO010000024.1, forward strand.
GCGCGCTCGAGCGTGCCGAGGATCATGCCGGTCATCGCCATGGCCAGCGCGGGGTCGCCGACGCGCTCGGGCTCGCGGCGCAGGGTCGTGCGGATCAGGCCGCCCAGTGCGCGCACCAGCAGCCTCGCCGTGAGCCCGGGGTCGGCGATCGCCAGCTCCACGCGGTCGACCAGCGCCTGCGCGACCAGGGCCTCGAGCTGCGCCTCGAACTGGTCGATGGCGTCGAGCCGGCCGCGCGCGAGCGACTGATGCAGCGCCTGATGCAGCCGCGGCGCGACCTGATGGACCGCGGTGATCGCCGCGACCAGCTGCTCGATCGCGGCCGGTAACGGCCGGTCGCCGAGGCCCGCGAGCGCCCGGGCCAGCACGGCCTGCATCTCCTCGACGTGCCGCCGCACCAGCTCCGTGATCAGCGCCTCGCGGTCGGCGAAGTACTGGTAGAGCGAGCCGATGCTGACGCCCGCGCGCGCGGCGATGGCATTGGTGGTCGCCGCGTCGGCGCCGTGCTTGGCGAGGATCTGAGCGGCGGCCTTGAGGATCGCGTCGACGGTCTCCTGGGCTCGGCCCTGAACGGGCCTACGCCGCGGCTGCGGCCTTGTCTTGCGGGCGGGAGCGGCCATCGGAGAAACGCGAGTAGGCAATATCTGAGCAAGGGCTCATCTTTTTCGCAAGCCCTCACCGCGACGCGACCACCCGCGGATTCATCGACGCTCAGCGAGCGGTCGACCACGGCGGTCCGCAGCAGGAGACACTGATGCGCAAGATCCTCGGCCTGTTCACCTTCGGCAGCTCCTACCTCCGCTTCGTCCGCGATCCCAACCGCCTCGACCTGGTGTTCAAGCTGATCGACAGCCTCGATAGCGACGCCCCGGCGATGCACAACATGCTCGCGCGGCCCGCGGTCGCCGGCTTCCTCGCCGGCCCGGCCTCGCCGCTGCGCTTCGAGATCCTGACCCTGCGCGCGCTGCCCGAGGGCAGCCTCGGTCGCGCCTTCGCGGCCTTCCTCGACCAGCGCGGCCTCGACCCGACCGGCCTCTATCACAGCGACGACGGGGCCCTGACCGACTTCGATCGCTTCCGCCTGCACATGGAGCGCACCCACGACCTGTGGCACACGGTGCTCGGCTTCGACACCGACGTCGCCGGCGAGCTCGGGCTCCAGGCCTTCACGATGGCGCAGCTCGGCTCCGGGCTCGGTTACGTGATCCTGTCGGCGGCGATGCTCAACACCCTGTTCATGCACCCCGAGGACGGGGACCGGCGCATGGAGGCGATCACCCGCGGCTGGCAGCTCGGCCGGCGCATGCGGCCGCTGTTCGGCGCCGACTGGGCGACGATGGTGACCTGGCCGATCGAACAGGTCCGCGAGCACTTCGGCGTCGGCCCGGCCGACGTGCACGCCGCAGCGATGGCCGCCTGAAGCCGATCGCTCCAGCCGTGCCCGGGGCCGGCAGGCGGGCCCGGCGGCCCGGGTCGCGCCTCGCGGTGCCTGCGCGGGCGGCCGGCGGTGGTTGACAGGCCGGGGCGCGCGCGCGAGAACGCCAATTGGTGCGCTCTTCCGTCCACGCCTGGTTCGTCTGGCCGCTGCTCGTCGCCCTGGCCTGGCCAAGTCCGCTGCAGGCGTCGACTTCGCCGCTGCCGTCCCTGCGCGTGGCCGAGGTCCCGCTCGCGGTGGCGACTGATGCTGGCCCTGAGGACATGTCCGAAGGACCAGCCGCTTCGAGCGAGCCGACCGTCGAGGGCCCGGCGGCGCCGCCGATCGGCGCGGTCCCGACCACCGAGCGGCTTCACGGCCCTTCGGGCCTGGCGAGGGTGCCCGCGCCGACCGCCGCGATCGCCGACGAGGGGCCGCAGCAGATCACGGTCGCGGTCGGGCTCGGGCCGTCGGCGCCGGGCTCGAAGCCGGAGCGTGCGATCGTCGATGCCCTCGAGCGCTCGGTTCGGGCCGCGAAGTCGCCGGGCGCCCGGGTTCGCCGCTTGCGCGCCGGGGCCGGGGAGGGCCGGGCGGTCTGCCGCGAACATCGTGACGACCTCGTCATCCTCCTGGAGTACCTGCCGGACCGCGAGGAGCCGGTGCTGGTGACCCGCGATTGCCGTCTCGACCGTGAGCTCGGGATGCGCGGCCAGGCGGCGGCGCAGGAGCCCGGGCTGGTCCCGGCGCTGTGGGCGGAGCACCTGCAGCTGGTCCGCGACGGCGCCCGTGAACGCAAGGTCCGGATCAGTCGCAAGGTGAAGACCGGGCTGATCGCGGGCGGGGCGATCGTGGCCGTCGGCCTGGCGATCGCCCTTGTGCTCGCGAGCAGCTTGCGCCGCGACACGGTCGTGATCAAGGTGGGTCCATGACTTTGGCGGCACGCCTCGGGCGCTGGTTCTCGTCGTCTTTTCTCGCCGCGCTCGTCGCCGCCATGCTGCTGGTCCTCTCGCCGGTGCGCGTCGCTCGCGCCGACGCCGGTCAACCTGCGGGCTGGGAGCTGTCGACCGCGACGCAACACATCGCGCTCGGTCGCGTGATGCTTCATTACGATCCGGCCCTCGAGGATGAAGCGCTGCAGCTCGCGGCCTACATCCCCTCGTGGTGGTCGGAGATGGAGAAGGCGCTCGCCGGCGACCTCGACGACACGCTGACGATCAGCTTCGTCGCGCACTCGGGCCGCATCGCCGAGGCCACCGGCATCCCGCACTGGGCCGCCGGCGTCGCCCACCCGGAGAGCGGCGAGATCGTCATCGCCCAGCACGCGCCCGACGGCTCGCTCACCGACCTCGACTCGCTGATGCGCCACGAGATGGCCCACGTCGCCCTCTATCGGGCCACCGGAGGGCAGAAGCTGCCCCAGTGGTTCCACGAGGGCGTGGCCGAGAGCTTCGGCAACGAGATCGATCTGATGCGCAGCCAGATCCTCGCGGGCGCGGTCTACGGGCCCGGCGTGCCGGCGCTCGGCGACCTCGAGGCCAACTTCCACGGCGCCGACCCGATCGCCGTGACCGTCAGCTACGCGGCGGCTCGCGACTTCGTCAACTACGTCCGCGGTCGCGACGGCGAGGGCTCCGACCTTCGCCAGGTGCTGAGCGAGCTGCGCCGCGGCGTCAACTTCGAGGCCGCGTGGGTCAAGGCCTACGGCCGCAGCCTCGGCGAGCTCGACAGCGAGTGGCGCACCGGCCTCAGCGGTCGCTTCGTGTGGTTCCCGGTGATCAGCGCCGGTGGCCTGCCGCTCGCCGCCCTGTCGCCGCTGATGGTCATCGCCGCGGTGCGCCGTCGTCGTCAGCTGCGTGAGGGCTGGCAGCGGCTGGCC
>NZ_JACCSO010000025.1 GCF_013812955.1 Nannocystis sp.
GGCCAGCCGCTCGGCCCGCGCGTGGCCGTCCAGCCCGTCCCACTCGGCGCGGCTGCGGTTGATCGTCAGCAACGGCGAGGTCTCGGTGAGCCCGTAGATCTGAATGAACTCCCAGCCGAGCTCGGCCTCGATGCGCTCGATGGTGCGGGTCGGCGGCGGCGCGCCGGCGCAGACCACCCGCACCCGCCCGCGCCCCGGTACCGGGCCCTGCCACGTCGCCGCGGCGGTGAGCACCGCGTTGAACACCGCCGGTGCGGCGCACATCAGCGTGACCCCATGTCGCTCCACGCGGCGCAGGATCTCCATTCCATCGATCTTGCGCAGCACGACCTGCGCCGCCCCGAGGCCCGCGAGCGCGAAGGGCATGCCCCAGCCGTTGCAATGGAACATCGGCAAGGTGTGCAGGTACACGTCGCGGTCATTCACCCCGGTGTGCAGCGCGAAGGTCGTCGCGTTGACCCACAGGTTGCGGTGCGTGAGCTCGACGCCCTTGGGCCGCGCGGTGGTGCCGCTGGTGTAGTTGATCGTCGCGGTCGCGTTCTCGTCCGGCTTCCACGGCTCCGGCAGCGCCCCGCTACCGACCAGCGCGTCGCTGCGGAACAGTACGGCGTCGCTGTCCGCACCGAGCACCAACCGCCGCGCACACTTCACCCCGGCGAGGGCCGCGTCGAGCTCGGGATCCACGAGCAGCAGCGATGCCCCGGAGTGCGCGACGATGTGGTCGATCTCGGCCGGACTCAGGCGAAAGTTGATCGGCACCAGCGCGCGCCCGTGACCGGCCACCCCGAAGAACGAGACCAGCAGCCGCGCCGAGTTCTGTGACACGATCGCTACGCGCTCGCCGAAGCCGATCCCGAGCGCGTCGAGCCCGGCCGCCTGCGCGCGCGCCAGCGTGCCGATGCGCGCGTAGGTCAATCCGCCGAGCGACGGCGCCGGCTGCTGCGGCTCGTCGAGCACGCCCAGGCGCGCGCCATAGACCTGCTCGGCGCGGCGAAGGAAATCGAGGATCGTGAGGGGAACGAACACGGCGAGCTCCTGGCTGAGGACCCGCATCTTCGCACAGCAGCGATCGCCCCGCCAATACCGCGCAGCACCTCGAAGCCCGTTGACTGCCCGCTTGTCCCCTGACGCCGGGCGCGCCAACGAACGCCGGGCCGCACGAACTGCGCCGTGGCGCGGAGCACGAGCACGATCCCGGGGCATATACAAATCCACCGCCAGCTGCCATTTGTGATGCAGTGGACGATCTGCAGCGGCTGGTCGACGAACTGCGGCTGCGCCAGGTCGAGCTGGAGCGGGACAATGCGGCGCTGCGACGCTCGCAGACCGAGCTGCGGGCCGAGCTCGAGCGCAAGCAGACCGAGGAGAACAGCATCTGGCGGCATTCGCTCGCGCAGCTGATCGCAAACGCGTCGCCGCTGGCGTTCTACGTCTTCGACGATCGCAGCGACGAGATCCTGTACTTCAACCAGCGCTTCTGCGAGATCTGGGGGATCCAGCGCCTCTCCGAGCGCATGCGCGGCGGGCAGCTCAGCCACCGGGACATCCTGCCCGAGTGCCTCGCGATGCTCATCGATGGGCCGGCGTTCGAGGCGACGTGCGAGCCGCCGGGGTCCGAGACCGATCGGGTCGCCATCGACGACGAGCTGCAGTTCACCGACGGCCGGACCGTCCGCCGCTATTCGACGCACCTGCGCGACGAGCACGATCGCTATTACGGTCGGTTCTATATGTTCGCGGACATCACCGATCGCAAGCGCACCGCGGTCGCGCTGCGCGAGAGCGAGGCGAAGTTCTCCTCGGCGTTCGAGCACGCCGTGATCGGTATGGCGCTGATCTCGGCGCAGGGGCGCTGGCTCAGGGTCAACCAGGCGGTCTGTGACCTGCTCGGTTATCGCGTCGACGAGCTGCTGACCCGGACCTTTCAGGATGTCACCCACCCCGAGGACCTGCAGGCCGACCTCGCCCAGCTGAGGCAAGTGCTGGTCGGCAAGCTCGACGCCTATCAGATGGAGAAGCGGTATCTGCACCGCGCCGGGCACGTCGTATGGGGCTGGCTCAGCGTCTCGGTGGTGCGCGCGCCCACGGGCGTGCCCCGATTCTTCATCTCGCAGATCGTGGACATCACCGCGCGCAAGCAGACGGAGGCGGCGCTGCGCATCAGCGCCCAGCGGCTCGAGGCCTCGCAGTCGATCGCCAGGCTCGGCGGCTGGGAGCTCGACCTGGCCACCCAATCGCTGTTTTGGACCGCCGAGACCTACCGCATCCACGACACCTCGCCGGCGGCGTTCAACCCGAGCCTCGAGGCGAGCCTGAGCTTCTTCCGGGCGCGTTCACGACCGATCATCACGGCGGCGGTGCAGGCGGCCATGGAGGACGGCCAGGCCTTCGACCTCGAGCTGGGCGCCCGGACCACCAGGGGGCGCCGGCTCGACGTGCGGATCACCTGCGCGGTGATCCTGCAGGAGGGCCGGCCGGTGAAGCTCACCGGGATCATTCAAGACATCACCGATCGCAAGCAGGCGGAGGTGACCCTGCGGGAGAGCGAGCAGCGCCTGGCGAGCATCGTCGACTCGGCCATGGACGCGATCATCACGGTCGACGAATCCCGGCGCATCCTCGTGTTCAACGCCGCGGCGGGCGCGATGTTTCGCTGCAGCGCCGAGGACGCGATCGACAGGCCGATCGAACACCTGGTCCCGCAGCGGTTTCGGGCCGGCCATGCGGACCAGCTGCGCGCCTTCAATATCGACGGCCCGTCCACCCGCGCGAGGGCCGATCGGGTCGCCATCACCGGGCTGCGCGCCGATGGCGAGGAATTCCCGGCCGAGCTCTCGCTCTCCCGCATCGAGGTGCAGGGTCAGCAGATATACTCGGTGATCGTGCGCGACGTCAGCGCCCGTCACGCCGCCGAGGCCGCCCGCGACGCGCTCGAGGCCCAGCTGCGCGTCTCCCAGAAGATGAAGGCGATCGGCACCCTGGCCAGCGGGATCGCCCACGACTTCAATAACATCCTCGGGGCGATCTACGGATATACCGAGCTGGCGCGGCAGCACGCGGGACCCAACCCCGCGGTGCTCGAGTTCCTGGACGAGGTGTCCAGGGCCGCCAGTCGGGCGGCCGCGCTGGTGCGCCAGATCCTGGCCTTCAGCCGCCAGGAGCAGCTGCAGCGCCAGCCGATGCACCTCGCGCCGGTGGTCCAGGAGGTCCTGCAATTGCTGCGGGCGGTCGTTCCTTCGAGCATCACCTTCCAGACCGCGCTCGCGCGCGACGCCTGGCCGGTGCTCGCCAATCCGACGCAGATCCACCAGATCGTCATGAACCTCGGCACCAACGCCGCCCACGCCATGCAGGGCCGCACCGGCAAAATGGTGGTCACCCTGGATCCGTGCCTGGTGGACGCCGAGCTCACCGGTCTGGTCCCCGATCTGCGCCCGGGCCCGCACGTGCGCCTCACCATGACCGACACCGGACACGGCATGGACCGCGCGACCTCCGAGCGGGTCTTCGATCCATTCTTCACGACCAAGGCCCCCGGCGAGGGCACGGGCCTGGGCCTCTCCGTCGTGCACGGCATCATGCGCAGCCATGACGGCGCCATCACCGTGCGCAGCGCTCCGGGCGAGGGAACGACCTTCGACCTGTATTTCCCGGCCCTGATCAGCGCGACGCCCGAGACCACGGCCACCACCACCGCGGTCCTCCGCGGCAACGGGGAGCGCATTCTCTTCGTCGACGACGACGAGGCGCTCGGCCGGCTCGGGCGCAGGATGCTGGAGCGCCTGGGGTACGTCGTGGAGGTGCAGAGCCGGCCCCAGCTCGCGCTCGACGCGGTGCGCGCGCGACCGGATGCGTATGACGTGGTCGTCACCGACCTCACCATGCCAGAGCTGCGCGGCACCGACCTGGCGCAGCACATGCGGCAGGTCAACCCTGCCCTGCCGATCCTGCTGACCTCGGGTTACTCCGCCGATCTGACCCCCGCCAGCATGCAGGCAGTGGGCATTCAGGAGGTTCTATTAAAACCATTCACGGCCGCCGAGCTCGCGGCGGCGATTCACCGGGTGCTGGCCGCCAAGCAGCCCGGATGATCGCCGCAGCCGGGCGGTCAATCGTGGCGCAGCGCCTCCATCGGGCTGATGCGTGTCGCTCGCCGCGCGGGCAGCCAGGCGCGGCCGCGCGCATCAGCTCCTGGTCCTGACCGACCTCAGCCGGGCCCTGCGCGAGGAGGAGCGCCTCGCCTGGCAGCGCCTGGTCCGCGTGCTCGGCCACGAGATCAACAACTCGCTCGCGCCGATCCACTCGATCGCCGCCAGCCTCGCCAGCGCGAGCCAGCGGATGCCCAGAGCCGCCGACTGGGAGCAGGACCTCGGCGAGGGCCTCGACATCATCGCCCGCCACACCGGCCCTCCCGGCTGATCCGCGCGTACATCGATGGTAGAGTGCGGGCGCTCTCATGGCCGGCGCCACCCTGCTCACGCTCCTCGACGACATCGCGGCCCTCCTGGACGATGTCGCCGTTCTCACCAAGGTCGCCACCAAGAAGACCGCCGGCGTGCTCGGTGACGACCTCGCGCTCAACGCCGAGCAGGTCGCCGGTGTCAGCCCCGACCGCGAGTTGCCCGTCGTGTGGGCCGTGGCGAAGGGCTCGGCCGTCAACAAGGCCATTTTGGTCCCTGCGGCGCTGCTGATCAGCGCCGTCGCCGGGTGGGCCGTCAACCCGCTGCTGATGCTCGGCGGCGCCTTCCTCTGCTACGAGGGGTGCGAGAAGCTCGCGCACAAGTACCTGGCCCCCGCCGAGGATGCAGCGCGCCACGCGGAGCGCCTCAAAGCCGTCGCCGACCCGGCCGTCGACCTCGTCGCCCACGAGAAGGCGAAGATCCGTGGCGCCATTCGCACGGACTTCATCCTGTCCGCCGAGGTCGTCGTCATCTCGCTCGGCGCGATCGCCTCGGCGCCGATCGGCACGCGCATCGCCGCGCTCGTCACCATCGCCGCCCTGATGACCGTCGGCGTCTACGGGCTCGTCGCCGCGATCGTCAAGCTCGACGACCTCGGCCTGCGCCTGAGCAAGCGGGCCGGCCCCGCCCGCGCCGTCGGCAACGCGCTGCTGCGCGGTGCCCCCTACCTGATGAAGGGCCTCTCGATCGCCGGCACCCTGGCGATGTTCCTCGTCGGCGGCGGCATCCTCGTGCACGGCATCCCCGGCGCCGAAGCCCTCGGTGATCGGCTCGCCGCCGGCGTGCCCGTGGCTGGCTTTCTCGTGCCCGGCGTGTTCGCCGGACTCGTCGGCGTGGTCGCCGGCGCCGTCCTGCTCGCCCTCGTCATCCTCGGCCGGCGAATGTTCCGCCGCGAGCCCTGACGGCGACGAGGCCCGTTCGCCGCGCAACCGCGGAGCGGGGTGGTCGCCGCCCGACCGCCTGGCGACCCATGAGCCGCTGCGTCGCCCCTGGCCGAGCACCGGCGGGGAGATCCGCGCCGCGTCGGCGACCCGCTCGCCCGGGGCATAGCGAGGGCCCACGACGGTCGGGAACACGAACTCGTACTCGCCCGCGTCGTACGTCAAGGTCTGTAGATAACGGATCTCGACGTCGATCACCGCTCCGGCCGGGATGTTGGCGATCGACTGGGTGAAGATGTTGGGCCGCTCCTGCTCGAGCAACGCGGCCGTACGGCCCGCCGAGCGCGCGTCGCCGTAGATCCGCCGCGCCTCGCCGCGCTCCCGGATCTCCGAGGTTATCACCCGATCACCGATCACCATGCGCGCAGCGGCCTCGAAGCTCGCCGCCGTCGGCTCGGGGGCCAGCGACGGCCACGAGCCATGCATCGGAGCCCCGGCGATCGTCCAGGCGAACGCGTTGAGCAAAACGACGTGGATCAGCATACGATCCGCTGTAGCGCCCCCGTGAGGGCCGCGCGACCGACCGCGATCGGACTCTGCTTCGCGCCGGATCTCGACGTGCGCGCTGGGCCCCCGCCGGCCGCTGCGTCATCCACGCGCAGGCGTTCACATCAGCTCGCACATGATCTGCGCGAGAACAGCCATCGGGGGTACAAGGCACAGGTACCCCACGGAGTCGTCATGCAGCCGATCATTCTCGAAGCGTTTAATCTTGAAGCCGCCGAGCGCCGCCTGTGCGTCGAGGCCCTCACCCTCGCCGGCAACATCGTCGGTGCCGCCCAGATCCTCGGCATCACCCGCCACGCGCTGAAGCGCCGCATCATCAAGCTGCGCATCGACTGGGGGCGCCCCGGCATGCTGCCGGGCTCGCCCGCGACGGCCCCGGCGTGACCGCAGCGGCCCGATCGCCGGACCGGGCCCGGCGATCCAT
>NZ_JACCSO010000040.1 GCF_013812955.1 Nannocystis sp.
GCCTCGCCCTCGCGCCCGGTCACGGCGCCCGCGGGGATCGACGCCGGCGACCCGAGCGCGAGCGCAAGCACGACGGACGCGGTGGAGGGGAGGCAAAACACGTGCACGCCGGGAACGTCGAGGTCGCTCGCCCACTCTACCGGACCTTCACGACGATGTGCCCGCGAAGTGAACGGCATGAAGCCGGGTGCCACGACCGAGCGAGGACAGCGTCGTGCGGCGGGGCGGACGATCGTGCACGTGCAAGCGGAGGCGTCGCCGGGCGCGGAGTACGAGCCGGTGGAGCCGGACCTGGAGGACGTATATTTCAGCGTCATGGCCGGCCACCACGGGCGGCGGTCGAAGCCGATCCATGAGCACGATTCGCTCGTGGGCGACCATCCGGCGAGGATGTCCGCGAATGCGCGGACCGGTCGGCTCGCTGGCCCGTGCTCGGCCGCGACCGGCATCGCCGACCCTGGACGTCTCGGACCGATGGACCTCGAGCGCCCGCCCCGGTAGAATCCGGCGTTCGCGTTGATCTGGCGCACGGCGCAACGGCGCAACGGCGCAGCGGCACAGCGATGCAGAGGTCGTTGCGCAGGCGCGACATATCGGTGATGGGGACAGGGAGGGAATAATTATGCCGAGAAGCCTCAATGTGGTGACGATGATCGCCTGGTGCGTCCTGTCGGCCTGTGGTGATAGCGCGGGGGGCTCGGCGAGCGCGAGCGCCGGCTCGACGAGCCGTGGTCCCGATCCGACCGACGCTACCGGCGCGACCATGACGGCCTCCACCGTGACCGAGGCGGCCCCGACCGAGGGCGGGCCTGGCAGCGAATCCGCGTCGCAGTCGACCGCGGGCAGCGACTCGCAGGCGACGGACTCCGCGAGCGCGACGGCGACGGTGACCGGGGGGAGCACGACGACGGGCGACAGCGCGACCACCGTCGATACCACCGCCGGCGAGACCACGCAGGGGGTGTCGGCCAGCGAGGGCAGCACCGGGTCTGGCACCACCGCCCAGGTCGGCACCACGGGCGCCGAGACGGACACCGGCGAGCCGCCGTGCGAGCCCGGCGGAGTCGGCGAGCAGTTCAGCTACCTCTGGATCGCCAACACCGACCAGGGCAGCGTCTCCAAGATCGAAACCCTGTCGGCCGCCAATTGCGGCGTATACGGCAGAATTCAGGCGGTCGGATAGTCCTCTCCAGGTTTTCTCCAATTGCGTTGTTGCCGCGCGTGTTCAAGGGTCACGATCGCTTCGGCGTGCTGCGCTTTGCGCGAATGCAAGTAGCGCTCGGTGGTGACGATGCTCGCGTGGCCGAGCAGCGTCTGGACCGTCCTCAGCGAGACGCCCGCATCGAGGGCGTCCGTCGCAAAGGTGTGTCGCAGGGTGTGGATACCCCGTGGGATCTGGGCCTTGGCCCAGATTGGTGCGAACCACTTCGGGAGGGTCTGGTTCGTCTTGATGAACGTGCCCTTGTAGGTCACGAACACGTGCCTGGCCGTCCGCGGGAAGGCCAGTAGCGCGGCGCTCAGCCGCGAGGTGAGTGGAATCCGGCGGTTCCTCTTGCCCTTGGGCGGCCCTTCTTGGCCGTTCCAGATCCGGTTCTGCACGACGATCTCGCCGCGGTCGAAGTTGATGTCCGACCAGCGCACCCCGATGATCTCGGAGTTGCGCAGCCCACCGTCGACGCCGAACAACGCCGCCAAGTGAAACTTGGCGCCGAACTCGAGCGCGGTGTCGACGAGCTTCTCCCCCTCCTCGGGGGTGAGCACGGCCATCTCCTTCTGCTCAGCCTTGAGCCGCTTGACCTTCGGCGCCGCATTGATCAGCTTCCACTCCACGGCGACGTTGAGCATCGTCGTGAGTTGGTCGCAGATCTTGTTGACGCTGTTGACGTCCAGGCCCTTCCGGGCTTGGCGGATCTTCTGGTACTCGACCGGGCCGATCTGGTCGATCCGCATGTCACCGAGGAGCGGCAACAGGTGCGTCTTCAGGCACTTCTGCCGTCCTTCGACGGTGGCTGTGCTGTGGCGGTTGGCGATGACATACTCGTCGATCCACCGCACCGCATAGTCCCTCAGCATCAGGTCCTCGGCGGGCTTCGGCGGGGCTTCCTCCTCCTGGTCTGTTCGGCTCGCAGTCGCGTTGTAGTCCGCGAGGAAGCCTTTGGCCTTCTCGCGGGCCCACCGCTCGGTCGCGAGCTTCGAGGGCATCGGCGATCTCCATCGCCTTCGCACCTCTTTGCCGTTGACGAGCATGAACACGTCTGCCTCCCACTGGTCGGTGCCCTTGTAGGGGCGGATGATGGTCTTCGTGATCATCTGTACCTCGTTCTTCGAGGCGACAGATGGGCCGCGCGCTCCAGCGCTTGACCGGATTCGAGCACAGTTCTCGCGCGGATGCAACGGCTCACTGGCCGGCGCTGCCTCCAAGACCAACAACGGTGGGATCGTCGCGTGGTTCATGCGTGAACGACCAGACCCAGGGCGGCCCCCTCGCTCATCTTCTACCCTGCCCATGTTCCCACCTCCCAACGTCTATAGTAGCTGGTAATCATCTTCCAGGATCAGGTGCGCGGTATCTACGTGGTGTGTGGCCGCGTCAAATCGATTACGAGCCGCAAGATGGCTCGAATACAGCACTCATTTTGCGCGCCCGGCCATCGAAGGTCAGCGATCGTGCTTTATTGGCCACACGGCGAGCGAGAACAGCCCGAGCAAGGCGCCGACAGTTGCGCGTTTTCTGGCAGCGGTCACGGGCGCCATCGAGACACGCTCTCCATCCGGCCCGCCGGCCCACCGTGCTCCTGGGTAGAGTGCAGCGGTGAGGGTCCATGATTCCACGAATATGATGAAAACATTATCCCGCGAGCCCGCCATGCGCTGTATCTCGCGAAATGCTGCCTCGGGGTCTGAGACATATTCCAGAACACATGAGACGAACACAACAGCCGAATCGTCGGCGACCCCGGGTACCGGCCCTGCCGTCAAGTCAGCCGCCTGCATGACCCGGCACATCGGGCAACCCTGAAGATCGAGGCACAGATCCCCGCAGCCGTAGGCGCGGACAAGGCGGGTGTGTGCGCCGGCGTCCGGGTCGCCGACCACGACTAGCGGGCGCCCCAGTTCAGCGGCACGGCGAGTTGCGGCTTCGAAGCACCGGCGCCTCGTCTCGAAGCGGTACAGCGCCGCGCCGCCCTCGGTGAGGAGGGCAGCTCCGAGGGCGAGACGGGCGAGGGAACGAGTGCGCATACGAAAATGCTCCAGTCGACTGTGGACCTGTCGAGATACGCGTAGGTCTCGGGCGCCTCGAATCCGGTATCTGCGAAGACGCGGACGTGCGGGATCTCGTACTCCTTGAGCGCCAGGGCGAGCGCAGTGCTGTCCTTGCCACCGCTGATGGACGCGACGACCAGCCGGTCGCCGAGACGCTGCCTGGAAATGGACGTGATCTGCATGGGGTCAACTCCGGGCGGCCGAGTTACGCGCGGCGCCGTGACTTGTTGTTCTGCGGGCCTGCTTCCACATGGCCACCGCATATTTCGCCAGTCGCTCTTTCGTATTCGGCTTGATGCCGACCAC
>NZ_JACCSO010000077.1 GCF_013812955.1 Nannocystis sp.
CGACCCCGGTCGCGGTCCCCGCAACGACCCCGGTCGCGGTCGAGCCCAAGCCGCCACCGCCGGTCGAGCCCGACGACGGGCTGCTGCGGCCGTCGACGAAGCCCAAGGACGACTCGATCTTCCTCCCGGTCGGCGGCAAGTAGCCCAGGCCGCCGTACCGCGACTTCGCGGCGCGGTTCAGCCCGGCGTGCAGGCGACCGGCGCGACCGTCAGATCGTCGACGCTCCAGCCCGCGTGGTCGGCGGCGCCGTCGATGCGCTCGCTGCAGATCCGCACGCGAAAGCCCTTGGACTTGATGCCGCTGGCGTCGAACTTCACGAAGGTCCAGGCGATGTCGTTGATGGTCTTGTCATAGCCGGACTCGAGGTTCTTCCAGGCCACGCCGGTCCACACGTCGACGGTGTGGATCACCTTCGGCTTGGCCGGGGTGTGGAGGTGCCGCCAGAAGCTGACCCACAGGGTCGCGCCCGCGGTGGTGGTGTCGATCGGCGGCGAGCTCAGACACCAGGGCTCGTGCGAGGGCGCAGTATCGAGGGCGCCGATCCCCGCGCCCGCCAGGCCGCGGTCGTCGCCGGGGCTGTGGTCGTCGGCTGGATCGAAGCCGCCGACCGCGGCGGGCGAACCGACGGCGGGCCCCATCTCCCACAACTTGTCGAGCTCCCAGCCGGGCGCCGGGTTCGAGAAGTCCTCGAAGAACAGCGCGCCGGGCTTGGTGGACACGCAGCTGCCCGCGTTGCAGGTCTCCTCCGCGGTGCAGGCGTCGCCGTCCTCGCAGGCGGTCCCGTCGGCGAGCTCGATCGCGAGGCAGGCCCCGGACTCCGGCGCGCATTGCCCCTGCGTGCAGGCCGAGTCGAAGCCGCTGCAGTCGACCATCGCCGTCGCGGTGCACGTGCCTCCGGCGCAGCTCGAGGCGGTGCTGCACAGGGTGCCGTCGTCGCAGTCCACGCCCTCGTCGATCGGGGTCGCCTGACACGAGAAGCTCTGCGGGTCGCAGGTGCCGTGGCTGCACGGGCCGTCCAGCGCCGCGCAGTCGGCATCGCCGACGCAGCTCGCCGCGACGCAGACGCCGGCGAGGCAGGCCATGCTCGCGCAGTCGCCGGCGCTGTTGCAGGCCTGTCCCTCGGGACAGGGACCACAACCGCCGCCGCAGTCGACGTCGCTCTCGTCCTGGTTCTTGAGCTGGTCGTCGCAGCTCGCGGGCGGCGCCTCGCTGCTGCCGCTGCTGTCCGGCGTCTCGGTCGTCGTCATCACGTCGGGGGCCGTGCTGCCCGCCTCCGTGGTCCCGACCGAGCTCCCGCTGCTCGTCGATCCGCCCGGATTGTCGACGTGCGGCGGGGTACATGCCGCCCCCAACGCTGCCCAGCAGACCCACCACCCCGCGCCCACGCGCCCATCCACCATGCATCCACGCTATCGATCGGCCGGGCGGCGGACAAGCGGGGCGCGCTCACGGCGAAGTCGCGCCTGGCCTTGTGGACAGGCCAGGCGGCCGCGGGCGCTCGTGAGCACCTGTCCTTGAGGACAGGTCATTGTCGGCACGGGCGCTCAGGCCGCGCTCGGGTCGGGCAGGTAGCAGGTGACGACGGTGCCGCCGGACTCGCGCGGTTCGATGCGCAGGCTGCCGCCGTGGGCCTCGACGATCTCGCGACACAGCGCCAGGCCGAGGCCCGAGCCGGTGCGCTTGGTCGAGTAGAACGGCAGCAGCACCTTCGACATCAGCTCCGGCGGGATGCCCGGCCCGCGGTCGAGCACCTGGATCTCATAACCGGCGTCGACCTTGACGAGGCGCACGCCGACGCCCTCGGGCGGACCGCCGGCCTCGGCCGCGTTCTTGAGCAGGTTGATCAGCGCCTGCTCGATCTGCGAGCGGTCGATGTGGGCGATCGCGTTGAGGTCGGCGGGCGTGGCGATCAGCTCGAAGCGCACCAGATCCGAGAGGCGCATGAAGAGGGTGCGCCACTTGAGCGCCTCGATGCGCGGTCGCGGCAGGCGGGCGAACTGGGTGTAACCGCGCAAGAACTCGCCGAGGTGCTTGGCGCGCTCCTCGATGGTGTCGATGATGCGGGCGAGCCGGGCGTCGCGCGCCTCGGCGTCGTTGATCAGCCGCGCGGAGTGCAGCAGCGACGAGATCGGCGCGAGGGTGTTGCCGATCTCGTGGGCAATCAGGCGCAGCACCTTCTTCCAGACCTCGACCTCCTGGCGCGCGAGCTCGTGGGTCAAGCGCTTGACCGTGAACGCGGTGTGCGGCTGCCCGCTCATCTGCACCGGGCGCTGGACCAGGTGGTAGGCCTCGAACTCGCCGCCGGCCCGCTCCACCGTGAACAGCGCGTCGCGGCCGCGGGTGATCGCCTCGCGCAGCTCACCCGGCTGATCGACGAGCACATCGGTGAAGGTCACGCCGATCAGCGCGCTGTCGCCGGCGTTCAGCCAGGTCTGCGCCGCGAGGTTGACGTAGACGATCTTGCCGGCGCTGTCACACAGCACGTACGCCGAGGTCGTCACCGCGAGCAGGGTCTCCAGCAGCACCTCGCGCTCCTCGAGCTCGGTCTGCGTGCGCCGCAGCGCGGTGATGTCGGTGACGAAGCCCTCGAGCGCCAGCAGCTCGCCGTCGGCGCCGAAGACCCCCTGGCCCTGCTCCGACAGCCAGCGCTCCTCACCTTGCCGGGTCAGCACGCGGTAGGTCGAGCGGTAGATCCGACGGTGGTCGACGCCGGCCTGCACCGCGTTCCACACCGGGTCGCGGTCGTCGGGGTGGATGATGCTGCCGTAGTGCACGCGCCCGGCCACGAACTCCTCGGCGCTGTACCCGGTGAGCTCGAGGGTGCCGCCGCTCATGAACTCCATGGTCCAGGCGGGCTCGTTGCGGCAGCGATAGACGATGCCCGGGAGGTTGCTGATCAGCGTGGCGAGGGTTCGATGGCTCTCGCGCGCGTCGTCCTCCGTCTGGCGCTGGCGCTCGAGCAGGGCCATCTTGCGCTCGACCGCGTCCAGACGGGCCGCCAGGCCCGCGGCGCTGAAGGGGCGCAGCAGGAAGTCCATCGCCCCGCGGGCCAGCAGCGCCGCGGCCACGCCCTCGTCGCCGGTCACCGCGAGCACCACCGTGTCGGGGTCCTCGAACAGCGCGTTGAAGGGGGTCGCGGCTGGCAGGCAGCGGTCGTCGGCGACCACCAGCCGCAGGCCGACATGGGGGCCCGGTGGCAGCTCGGCGGCGAACTCCAGGCGATGTCCCCGGGCCTGCAGCAGCTTGGCGAAGGCCGCTCGCAAGGCGTCGTCCGCGGTCAGGACCAGGGTGCGAGGCGAGGAGTCGCGGGCGACGGACATCGCCGGCAGCGTAGCCGGGAATTTCTTCGGCGGGCAGGCGGTGAGTCCCCGTGGGTCCCGGGTGGACCGCCGCGCGAGATCTGCCGGCGCAGCGAGCGACGCGAGATACTGGACTCAGGCGCCGGCGCCGAGCACCGCCTGAAGCACCGCCTCGGCGTGTCCGTTGACCTTGACCGGGCTCCACGCCGCCTCGATGCGCCCGTTCGGACCGACCAGGAAGGTGCTGCGGATGATCCCCTGCGAGACCCGGCCATACAGCGTCTTCTCGCCGAACACCCCGAAGGCGCGGGCGAGCTCGTGGCCCTGATCGGACAGCAGCGGGAAGGGCAGGGCGTGCTTGCTGCGAAACTTCGCGTGCGACTTGAGGTCGTCACCGCTGACGCCGAACAGCTGCACGCCCGCAGCCAGCAGCGCGGCGTGGCGGTCGCGAAAATCACAGGCCTCGGTGGTGCAGCCGGGGGTGCTGTCGCGCGGGTAGAAGTAGAGCACGAAGCGTCGGTCCTTCAGGGCCGCGAGTGTGTGGCGCAGGCCGTCGTCGCCGGGCAGATCGAAGGCCGGCGCAGGGTCGCCGACCGCGAGCGTGACCCGGGCCGGGCTGGCCTTCGGGTCCTGTCCCGAGGGACCGGTGGCTGGCGCGGGCGTGGCCGGCGAGGTGGCCGGCGAGGTGGCTGGCGAGGTGGCCGGCGAGGTGGCTGGCGAGGTGGCTGGCGAGGTGCGGGCGGGGGAGCGGCTCGGCATGGCACGGTCTTAGCCGCGCCGCCGCGGCCAAGGCAACTCCGGGAGCGCCTGGGCGGGTCCGGGGCCGGCGAGGACTGCCCGGCAGCCGGCCGCGCATCGTCCGCCCGAGGTGGTCCGCTCGAGGTTGTTGCGCCCCAGTGGTCCGCCCGGGCCTGAGCGGGCCCGGCTTTACACGTCCGGTGCTGCCCGGCTACAGTCGGGCTCCTCTGGACGACAGGACACACGACATGACCGGTGCCTTGCGATGTGATCTCGGCCGCCTGTGCGGTGGCGTGCTGGCGCTCTCGCTGCTCCTCCTGGGCTGCGACAGCGGCGGCGACAACCGGACCCTGGCCGAGAAGATGGCCAGCGATCCCGAGAAGGAGGCGCTGGAGAAGGCCGGTTACAAGCCCAACCCCAAGCCGCGTCCGACCGGCATGCCGCCGCCGACCGACGCCGAGCTCAAGGCCTGGGACCGCAAGGACCCCGAGGGAGAGAAGCACCTCTACAAGTTCGACAAGGCGAACCTGAAGAAGATGCTGAACTACTGGGGCGAGCTCGGCTGTTTCCGCGAGAAGATCATGCTCGAGGGCGAGAAGGCGATGGGCGCGGAGCCCGGCACGCCGATCGAGGAGCAGTGGCACCAGTTCAAGCAGATGTTCATCCCGCTGGTGAACACCTGGCAGCAGCGCATGCTGGCGACCGAGCCGCGCATCCTTGAAAAGTCCAAGCTCATCGGCCACTTTCTCGAGGCCCACGAGATGGTGATGCACAACTACCCCGAGGCCTACAACCTCAACGACAAGGTCGCGGTCCAGACCCACGACGCGCACTGGGCGATCATCGACGCGAAGATCACCAAGTACCTGAAGAACATCACCAACGAGGAGCTCCCGAAGGAGGACCTCAGTGATCCGAAGGTCAAGGAGAAGCACGACAAGTTCTGCACGGCGGCCCTCAACCCGCCGAAGAACACCGGCAAGGCCAAGGTGAAGATCGTCGGCGGTGGCCGTGGCAAGGGCACCAAGAAGCTCAACATGGGCGACGACTAGGCGTGCATGGCGAGCGACAGCCCAGCGAGTGATCCCGGCGGTTCGGGCCCAGTCTTGGGCCCGGGCTCCGGTGTGGATCCGAAGTCAGGGCTCGGTCCGGAGCAGGCGGCCGAGGCCACCGAGCTGGCGACCCAGCTCTCGCACGATCTGATGTCGCCCTACTGCCCGGGTCGCACGATTGCGACCTGTCCCTCGCCGCAGGCGCGCAAGCTCGAGAGCAACATCCTCAATCAAGCCCTGGCGGGGAAGACGCGGGTCGAGATCGAGGCCCAGCTCGCCGAGCGCTTCCCGGACATCCGCGGTTACCTCGGCCGCCCCGAGATCATCTACGGAACGGCGCTGGTGGCCCTGCTGGCCATCATCGGCCTGTTCCTCGCCGCGCGGCGCTGGGTCGGACACGGCCGCGCCGCCGTCAGCAAGGCCGCCTCGGCCGCAGCCGCGGCTGACATGGCCGCGGACGTGGCCGGCGACACGGGCCCCCCCCGGGCCGGTTCGGCATCCCCATCTGTGCCGGCCGCTGGCAGGCCGTCGCGGCGCGAAATCGACGCCCTCGACGACGCCCTCGACCGCATCGACGAGTTCTAGCGCACCGCAGATCGGCCAGGGCGTCGCCAGATCGATGCCAGATCGGTGCCAGATCGGTGCCGGGATCCGCGGCTGCATCCGTGGCTTCATCCGCGGCGACGGTTCCGGGGGGCCCGGCGGGCCTTGAGTCGAATCGGCCCTTCGGGGTAATCCTGGAGTCGTGCTGACCGTAGTAGTCCACGAGAAGGGCGGGCAAACCCAGCGGTTTTCCTTCAAGGGCGACAGCTTCTCGATCGGGCGCGAGGACGACAACGACCTCGTCCTGGACCGCGTCAACGTCTCGAAGCATCACCTGCGATTTCGCCGGGTCGAGACCCACGTCGAGGTCGTCGATCTCGAGAGCACCAACGGGACCTATCTCAACGGTCGCAAGGTCCAGGGCCCACGCACGATCCGGCGCACCGACCGGGTCTACGTCGGCGACTACATCCTGCTGCTCGAGGGCGACGATCCGGCGCTGGTCGGGCCGCCGCGCGAGCCCTCCGACGACAAGCGCCGCCGCGGCACCGCGCCCGGCCCCGGCCGTCCGGGCGACAAGCCGGAGTTCGTCGAGCTGGTGTCGGACGACACCGGCCTGGTGACCTCGGCCCAGCGCGTGGCCGCGGCCGGCGTGGAGAGCAGCTACCTCGACGGCCTCGCCGCGCAGATCCACCAGACCCTGCTGAAGACGGTGCCGCGCCTCGATCCGCAGCAGTCCGGCGACATCGGTGAGGAGGACCGCAAGGAGGTCATCGAGATGGTCGACGGCGTGCTCGCCGATTTCCGTGACTCGCAGCAGATCGAGGCGACCGTCGATGTCGGGCCGTTTCGCGAGCGGATCCTGCGAGAGCTGCTCGAGTGGGGCCCGCTCGGCGACCTGATGCGCGACGACAGCGTGCGCGAGATCCAGGTCGTCGGCACCAACCCGCTGCACGTCATCCGCGACAGCGGCGACCACGAGCGCCTCGAGCTGCGCTTCACCGGTGATGGCGCGCTGCGCCGCGTCATCCAGCGCATGACCCGCAAGCGCGGCCTGTGGAACGACGCCAGCCAGGTGCTCGAGGGCATCGTCGATCACGGCTTTTATCTGTACGCCCTGCTGCCGCCGCACCCCGCGAAGCAGCTGGTGCTCAGCCTCCGGCGCATGCGCACCGACGCCAACAACCTCACCGCGCTGGTGCAGGAGGGGGTGCTGAGCGCCGACATGCGCGAGCTGCTGGTGCTGGTGCTCAAGGCCTGCCGCCGCGTGGTGATCTGCGCCTCGGGCGGCGTCAACCTCGACCGCTTCACCCGCGCGCTGATCGGCGAGATCCCGGACACGCTGCGCGTCGCTTGCATCTCCGACTCCGGTCGACTGGGCAGCAACCGCAAGGGCTGGGTGCAGGTCCGCCGGCTGATCGAGCCCGACGACAAGATCGAGCTCGAGCACGTGCTCAACGTGCTGCTGCGCGGCGGCCTCGACCTCGTGATCTCGCAGCAGTGCGGGCACCGCGACGCGGCGGCCGTGATCGACGCGCTCGCCGGGGCCAGCCGCGGGGTCCTGGTCTCGCTGTGGGGCATCAACACGGCGCACGCGCTGTCGCGGCTGGCGGCGCTCGGGACCGTCTCCGGCGGCGCGGTCCAGGGCCTGACGCTCTCGCTCGCCCACGCGATCGACATCGTCGTGCGCCTCAACAGCGGCGTGAACCAGGAGTCGATGCAGGTGCTCGAGATCGTCGAGCCGAACACCCGCGCCGACGGCACCATCGAGTATCGCCCGCTGTTTAGCGCGTCGCGCTCCGAGGACGGGACCACCGAGTTCAAGAGCATGCCGAACGCCTCGGACTTCCTGCGCCGCCTCGCCGAGCAGGGCACCCAGGTGCCGGCCCGCTTGCTGAACCTGTAGCGCTCGCTTGTTCATGGGCCCCGCCTGAGGTTAAGGTCGGGCCGTATGCTCCGCGCCCTGATCTGGCCCGTCACCGTCCTGCTCGCGGCCTGCGGCTCACCGACCGCGAGCCCGCAGCCGGCTGCGCAGGCGAGTCCGAAGGCGGCTGCGGCCCCGGCACATGACGAGCACGCGGGGCACGGCCCGCTGGCGGCGCACGACCTGCACGCGCAGGAGCACGAGATCGCGGGCGAGCTGGCCCAGCCGGTCGAGGATCACCGGGCCCGCAATCATCACCGTCATCATCGCTTCGACGACGCCGAGAAGTGGGCGCCGCAGTTCGACAGCGCCGATCGGGAGGCCTGGCAAAAGCCCGACGCGGTGATCGCCGCGCTCGCGCTGGCACCCGGGGCGCGGGTCGCCGATCTCGGGGCGGGCACCGGTTACTTCGCGGTGCGACTGGCCCGGGCGGTCCCGCAGGGCTGCGTGTTCGCGCAGGACCTCGAGCCCGACATGATCCGCTACCTCGGCGAGCGGGCCAAGCGCGAGGGCCTCGCCAATCTGGTCGCGGTCCAGGGGGAGCCGAACGATCCGCGGCTGCCCGAGGCGGTCGACCTGGCGATCATGGTCGACACCTATCACCACGTCGCCGACCCGACCGGATTCTTCGCCCGCGTGCGCGACCATCTGGTTCCCGGCGGCCGGCTGGTCATCGTCGACTTCAAGAAGGACGCGCCGGACGACGCGCCCGGCCCACC